>DASUUK010000030.1 GCA_036374135.1 Euzebyales bacterium | reverse complement strand
CCGGACGCCGCTGGTGCGAATCACCCGCAGCGACGCGCAGCGGATGGTCGCCGACGACATCGAACACGGCTACTCAGCGTCTGAGGTCCGCCGGCACGTCATCGTCCTGCGGCAGATCCTCGAGGCCGCGGTGAAGGACGGTCGGCTCGGCCGCAACGTCGCCGCCGACGTCGAACTTCCCCGCGAGCAGGCGCGCACGATGCGGTTCCTGACGCCCGAGCAGCTTGGCGCACTGGCGACCGCGCACGGTGACCACTACGCCCCGCTGGTGCTGACTGCCGGGTGGGTCGGCCTGCGTTGGGGTGAGGTCGCCGGCCTGCGTCTCGAGCGGGTCGACCTGCTGCGCCACAAGCTCCGCATCGACCAACAGCTCGTCGAGGACGCCGGGAACCTGACGTTCGGGCCGCCGAAGACGAGGGCTGGCGACCGGACCGTGACGATGCCGTCCGGGCTCACGGATGTCCTGGCGGCCCACTTCGCCTCGAAGGCGTGCCAGCGGTCGGGCATGGCGTTCCCGACCGTCACGGGCCAGCTCATGCGCCGCAGCAACTTCCGGCGGCTGTGGCGGCGGAAGGTCGGCGGCAGCGCCAAGCGCGTCGGCGTGTTCGCTGGCACCGACCTCGAAGGCCTGGTGTTTCACGAGCTGCGGCATACCGCCGCGGCGCTCGCGATCGCCCATGGAGCCCATCCGCAGACCATCAAGGAACGGCTCGGACACTCGTCGATCACGGTGACGATGGATACCTACGGGCATTTGTTCCCGAGCGCCGACGAGGCGCTCGCCGATGCCCTCGATGCGGCGTTCCGAGACGCGCACCCGGCCTTCACCCGGCCTGGCCTGGCGGAAGTGGCGCGAATGCGCAGGTCAGAGGCCTGAGAGCTCCGACCTCCTAAGTCGGGAGTCGCAGGTTCGATTCCTGCCGGGGGCACCCCCTGTCGGACCGGCATCTACTTGGCCCGGTACTGGCTTGGCCGTCCGCGCGCGACCTCCGAACGGGTCTCACCCCCGAGCTTCACCGCGCAATGAAGGGCCCGAACGCCTGAACACCGGACCTCGGGCCGGCCCACACAACGGACGTGTGGACAATGGGTAACACTACCCAGGAAGCAACGTCGACCGACGAGCAGATCGCTCCCGGTGGCTGACACCGCAGGCCGGCGTCGCTTGAGCCGGAGAATGCACGAGGACGTGTCTTGTGTCCGTCGGTGATCGCCGACCAGCCGTCCCGCTTGCCCGTACCGGGACGCGTCCAGCACCGCGTGCCGTTGCGGGCGGTGTGGTGCAGCCGCCATCCGTGGGGGGCAGCAGTTGCGCCCAGGCGGTGCGTTGCACCCAGTCGGTCACGTTCGCGTCATCGCCGCCGTAAGGCGGCGCGCGTCCTTGTGAACGTCGAGCCACAGGCGGAGCACGGCACGATCAACCTTGGTGGTTGGCCACCGGCCGGTTCCACAGGTAACTCCAGACGTTCTGCACGTCGCTGTTCATGGTCAACGAGGTCGGGTGTCTCCCGCTGTGGAGGCCGGAGGCCAACATGGTGTTCCTCCCGTGTCGCGGCGCTACGAGCACGGGTCGAGATCTGGGCGTCGAACAAGCCTCTCGGAGATGGCGCAGGTCTCGGCACGACGCTCTGGCCACCGCGATGCTCGACCGGCTGCTCATCACGCCGAGATCATCACCACGAGCGGAACGCAAAGCTGATCTTGTCGGCTGTCTTGGAGCGCGACGCGGCCGGTAGCGGGCTGTATCTGACGCCCAAGCACCGCCGTCGCGCCAGAAGCACGCGGGGAGGCGGTCGCGAGAATGTCTAGTGATATAGACCGCAGTGTCGAGCGATGTGGACCGCTATCAGCTGGCCTCTGCGGTGTTTGCCAACGTCGTTGCGCAGTCGTAGCGACTCGTCCACGACAGCATGCGGTTGTGCGGCGTCAAATGCTGGACAACGTTGGTGTGGTCGGTCATGCTGCCGGCCGAGGAGGTGAGGCCGGTGAACCAGCGGTCGCGGCGACACGCGTTGCAGCAGGCGGGGTTGGTGCACCCGCGGGAGGCGGCGGTGACCGCGGCGCTGTTCGACGGGTCGCGGGCGTTCTTCCTCGCGGCCGACAAGGTGCAGGTCAAATACGAGATGCTGCGCGCGCACGAGGTCGACGGGATGACCGTCGCCGCGGCGTCGTCGTCGCACGGCTACTCGCGGGCGGCGTTCTATCTCGTGCGCGACGCGTTCGACGAGCGCGGGATGACCGGGCTGGTAGACGAGCGTCGCGGCCGCAAGGGGCCGGTCAAGCTGACACCGGACATCCTGGCGTGGCTGGCCGACGCCGACCCGGCACGGTCCGGCGCGGAGCTGGCCGACGAGATCGCGTCCCGGTTCGGGGTGCGGCTGCACCGCCGCACGATCGAGCGGGCGCGGCGGTGACCACCCTGTGGACGGCCCGTGAGGCCGCGCAGGCCGACTACGAGCAGCTGCGCGCGGCGACGCTGGACGGGGTGCCGCTGGCCGGTGTGGCCGCTGGACGGTTCGCCCGCCGCGGGCTGGCGGGGCTGATCGCCTGGCCCGCCGCCGAGCCGGTGTTCGCCGCCGAGCTGGTCGGCGCGGCCCGCCCGCCGTGGACGCCGCACGCCGACCCGCGGGTGGCGGCGTTGGCCGGCGCGTACGAGCTGTTGTTGACCGTCGCCGACACCGACCACGTCGAGTCCAGGAGGGCGCGGTGATGCGGGTCGCGATCTACGCGCGTGTGTCGACCGAGGCGCAGGAGGCGCGCGGCACGATCGGGTCGCAGCTGGAGGTGCTGCGCGCCCGCGCCGCCGACGCCGGCGACGAGGTGGTCGCCGAGTTCTGCGACGACGGTCACTCGGGCGCCAGGCTGGACCGCCCCGGCCTGGACGGGCTGCGCGACGCCGCCGAGGCCGGGCTGATCGAGGGCGTGTGGTGCCTGTCACCGGACCGCCTCGCCCGCGTGTACGCCTACCAGGTGATCGTGCTCGACGAACTGTCCCGCTACGACGTCGCCGTGCGGTTCGCCGACGCGCCGCCGCTCGACGATGACCCGCAGGCCACGCTGCTGACCCAGGTGCAGGGCGTGATCGCCGAGTACGAGCGCGCCAAGATCGCCGAACGCTACCGGCGCGGCAAGCTGTACCGCTCCCGGCTCGGGGAAGTCATCTCCTGGCGCACCCCCTACGGCTACCGGCGGGTGGCCCGCGACGCCGCCGGCCCGGCGCGCCTGGAGGTCTACGAACCCGAAGCCACCGTCGTGCGGCGCATCTTCGACGACTATGTCACCGACGGGTACTCGACCCGCCAGATCGTGCGCGGTCTGGCCGCCGACGGCATCGTCTCGCCGACGGGCAAGCCGATGTGGTCCACCTCCACCATCGGTCGGCTGCTGCGCAACGAGGCCTACGTCGGTCGCGTCTACTACAACCGCACCGAGGCCGTGGCCGCCCCCGCCGGCGCCACCCGACCCACCGTGCAACGGCGCCGCCCGCGCGACGACTGGATCGCCATCGCCGTGCCCGCCATCGTGTCCGACGACACCTTCCACGCCGCCGGACGGGTCAGCCGCGACAACAGCAAGTGGAGCCCCCGCAACACCGAACCCGGCCAGTGGCTGCTACGCGGCCTGGTGATCTGC
>DASUUK010000029.1 GCA_036374135.1 Euzebyales bacterium | reverse complement strand
TGTTCGACGGTGGCGCGGTGCCCACGAACGTCACACTCCTCGAACCGCCGGTAGCCGGTCCGACGGGCACCGTGTACCTGCGCTACGGGCTCGCCGATGGCACGCCCGGCACGGGGGACATGAGCGCACCCGATCGCGGTGTCGGGCGCGACGACTGAAGCCGCCCCCGCGCGCAAGGTTCGTCCGCGACGTCGGCGATGAATCCGCCAGGTCGGAATGCCTCGCCAGAGGGTCGCCGCCGCGGGATCAGCTCAATGACCTCGTCGGCCCGCTTGGTCCCGGCGTGGGTGGTCAGGGTGCGGTTCTTCCCGATCGCCAGGACGTAGGACATGCCCAGCCGACGGCACGTGATCCGCAAGCCGGGGTCGGCGCCGTAGACCTCCTCGCCTGCGACCCATCGGGACGGAGCCCCGGCCATCAGGGCGGACTTGATCACACCCGACAACCAGCTCGCCGAGAAGCTGCACGCCTACACCCGCCGTTACAGCGGCGAACCCAGCAGCCGGGCACGTGACCTGTTCGACATGCTCGTCATCGTCGAGCAGATCTCATTGCCCGACGGTGCCACGGTCACGGCCGCGGCGCGTGAGATCTTCCGCCCTGCGGTCGACGCCTTGGCCACCGCGACTCCACGAGCCGCCGGACGACTGGGCACAGCCATAGGCGACCCACACCGCCACCCACGCCCTGCGCCGAACAGACGAGCCTGGACGATGCGCACACCGCCGTCATGCACTTCTGGGACCCGTCCTCGACGGTGCAGCCGATAGCGCGTCCGTGCGGTGGGATCCGACACGCTGGCGATGGATCACCGACACTTGACGCAGCGCTCTTGGGCCAGCCCCAGTTGTCCGACCTGCAACCGAACCTGCAACCGACGTCGCGACCAGGCACGCCGACGGCTCGATCATGGTCCGTCGCAGTCGGGGCGTCGGCATCTGTGGATGGTGGCACTCGAGACGTGCAACCGTCGTACGCTGCCTGCATGGCGAGGCATCCACAACTACTGGCCCAGCAGACCGGACGCACCATCGTCGTGACCGGCGCCAACAGCGGCATCGGTTTCGAGACGGCCCGCGACCTCGTCGGACGCGGCGCGCACGTCGTTCTGGCGGTGCGCGACACCGCCAAGGGCGACAAGGCCGCGGCGAGCCTCGCAGGGCCGGGCTCGACGAGCGTTGTCAAGGTCGACCTGTCCGACCTCGACGACGTCGCGCGCTGCGCCGAGACGTTGCTCGACCGCCATGACCGCCTGTCCGCCCTCATCTGCAACGCCGGCGTCATGGGCGGGCCGTTCCTGCTGACCTCGCAGGGCTTCGAGCGGCAGATGGCCACCAACCACCTGGGTCATGCCGCGCTGGTCGTCGCACTGTGGCCGCTGCTGGACGCGAGCGCATCGCGTGTCATCGTGGTGTCGAGCGGCGAGGCGCGCCGCGGGCAGCTATCGCCGCAGACGACCCGGGAGCAGCTGCTCAACCCGATGCCGTACGACGGCAAGCAGGTCTACCGCAACACCAAGCAGGCCAACCTGCTGTTCGCGCAGGAACTGCACCGCCGCTGCGCCAAGGCCGGTTCGCCGGTCAGCGCCGTCGCTGTGCACCCGGGTGCCGTCGCGACCAACCTGTTCGCCCGTCAACTGGAGCGTGCCGGTCGGGACCGGCTGGCCTCTGTCAGCAAGGTCGTCACGACGGTGCTGCTTCCGTCGGCCGCCGCCGGCGCGTTGTCCACGTTGCGGGCGCTTGACGCCAGCACGCCGAGCGGCGCCTTCGTCGCCCCCGCCGGGTTCGCCCAGCTCCGTGGCCCGCCGGAGCTCGTCGACGTCTACGCATCCGCGAGGGACCCGGCCACGGCCGCGCGCCTGTGGGGCCTCACCGAGCAGGTCCTCGGCAAGCCCCTGCCGGTTTGATCATGTCGTGACGTGCGCGGTCAGTTCCTGCAGCACGTCCCGCATGAACACAGCTGCAACCATCCGGTGACGTCGGTGTAGCCGATGTCGAGAAGCACGTCGACGTTGTCCCGTAGTGTCCGGTAGGCACGGGACCGATCGCCGAGTTGGAACGCCATGCGCGCGGTCGCTGTCTGGATTACTCGGTAGGTCCCTGCGGGGAGCTCCATCGTCTCTGCCTCGGTGAAGAAGCGCACGGCGTCCTGGTGCCGACCCTGGTACTGCGCGGCATACCCTGCAATCCGAGCGAGAAGTAGCGCAACGCCGGTGGACCCCGCAGCCGGTGTCGCTCCGCCAGGTCCGCCACCCAGGCGTCGAGCTCGGCAAGGCGCCGAAGCGTCATGAGGGACGCCGCCACGCCCGACACCTCGATCAGATCATCCGCAATGGTCCTCGCCGTGCTGACGAAGCCACGCGATGGCTGCCATGGACACCTCGTGCGAGTCCTTCCCAACCTCGGCGAGGTTGCCTCGTTGAAGCGCACGACGGGAAAGGCCGGCATGGCCGTGTTGCCGCACGAGAACCCTCGACCGCTTCATAATCGCGCCGAGCGGCCGAGGCTCGCCAGGGCTGCGCCGCGTCGGCCGCCGACGGCAAAGTCGGCCGCGTCAGCATCGGCCGCGCGCCTGTGGGAACTCAGCAAGCAGGCGCTCGGCGCGCCGCTACCGGTCTGACCGCACGTCGCGCCGCGCTCCTCGTCCGCGGGCGGACGCGGCGTGCTGGACGCGCGGCGGCCATCCGCCTTCGCCTCCCGACGACTTGCTGGTCGCACGGTTCGGTACGCTGCTGGTGGAAGCAGCCACCGCGTCGCACAGGAGACTCCGTTGAGTCCTGAAGGTCACGACACCGAAGGACAAGCTCAGGTCCAGTTTCAGGGTGACCCGCTGCTCGCCGGCCTGGTCAGGGACGTCAACGATCGTGACACTGACGATGGGCTCAGCATCACGTTGATCGTTGGCGGGGCGATCGTGTCCGGGAAGCTGGGTTCGCGCACCGCCTACAACCGAGCGTGCATGTGGCATCTCGATCAGGGCGCCGAGCACGACAACGCCGAGATCAGGGCAGTGTTCCGTTCGGATCAGGAAGCTGGCGAGGCCGCGCCGTCTTCGTGGCCTTCATATGTGCATGTGAGGGATGTGCGGTTCTTTGATGCAACGGGCGCATCTGTTCCGCGAGGACGTCATTGGCCGTCGGTGTGGTGGCGGGGCTGCATCGAACGCGTCGACGGGTGGACGCTTGGAGAACTGCGCGCTGACCAGGGCGAGGAGGAGTGACCTCATGCCTGGGGTCGGTAGCCGGCACCATCAGCAGCGGGCGGCGAATCACCCGTGACCGCCGGTCGCACAGACACCACGCGAGCGCCACCGCAAGATGACGACGCGGGAACGACCCCGGATCAGGGGTCCGTCAGAGGAAGCGGCGGCCGGCCAATGTTGAGACGTCCATGCGCAGGTAGTAGGACCCTTGATCGTCTGCCCATGGCCGGAGCAGCGACTGACGCACCTGGGCTAACTCGTCCTCATCGGTGAGGGTGCGCAGGCGACCGTAAGCCAACACGCTCCAACCCTGCTCTCGTGCCTCTGGTGTATGTGACTCCGGTACCTCTTCGACATGGTCGATCTCGAAGGTCACCTGCCGCATCTCCAATGCCGCGAGCAGGGTGCTGCCGGGCGCGGTGTGGAAGTAGATGAGCGTGCCGTCGGCGATGTAGTTCATGGGGAACACGACGGGTCCGCCGGCATCGACGAACGACAGCCTTCCGACCCGCGGCCGGTCGGTCATGAGCAGGTCGAGGCACTCCTCGGACGAGAGCTCGTTCATCGACGTGCGTGTGCGCAACATGGCTGCTCCGGGCTGTCGTCGGATTCGTTGCCTCGTCGAACTGGGCGAACAAGACTCCGGGACCAGTGTCGTGTCGGCCCTCAGCAGTTCCAGCGCGTCCCCAGCGAGGTAACCGTCCAGTGTAACGCACACCACCTGTCTATCGGTCGTCCACGGTGAATTGACAGATCCCGGCGGCAGGTGACGCGCGTTTCCCGACGTTGCGAAGGCGTCCTGTGAACACCTCGGGAGCATCTACCCCGACACTCGGGTGTCGGCGTCGCAACGTCGCCGCGACGTCGTCCGGTGATCGTCGTCGGTGCTCCAAAGCGTTCGAGGAAGTGTCGCTCCGCCGCCTCATCGTGATCACCACGAGGTTCGCGTCGGCTGGCAAGGGCCTGGACGGATCCGGGTTCGTGGTGATGTCCCCATTGCGCGCGGTGGCACCCACGTCGCAACCGGTCTCGACCGACACGGCGCATTGCATCAGGGAGCGCCCGACGAGCACGTCGTACAGGCGGGTCGTGGTACCGGCCATGGGATCGCAGTATCCAGCACCGTGCATCGAGATGTCGCGTGCACGCGCCCTCGACGGCCGCCGGGACGACGCTGACGCCGGGCCGGCTGCGCTCCGATCCGGAGGGCGACGACCAGGCGTCTGCCCGATGGTTGACGCCCCCGGACATCGCCCGTCAGACTGACCATGCCCCCGTCGACTGGTCTTCGTCATGGCGACGTCACCTGGTGACCGCATCAGGCGCGTTGTGTTCCAGCGCTCGGTCGAGCATCGGACCTGTACGCACGTTGCGGCCCCCGGCGATGTCACGCCGTCGATCGAGCACGGCGAGCACTGGGCATGGTGCTACGCCGACGGGGCCTACCTGCCCTCCATCGATGGCTGACCGTCGCCCCCCGTCAGGAGCCCCTGCCAACCACCCGCGCGCCCGGTGGTACGGCTGCCCTCTGCGATCCGTCGGACACCGCCTCCGCGACGCGGAGCAGGACACCCGGCGCAGCGGCGGGAGCAGACCGTGACCACCGTCACCATCACCGCCGGGCCGTTGTCGCTCGAGGACCTGCTCGCCGTCACACGAGGCGCGAGGATCGAGCTCGGGCTGGAGGCGCGAGCACGCATCGCGACCAGCCGAGCCGTCGTCGACACGGCGGTGGCCCGTGGCGACCCGATCTACGGCCTGACGACGGGGGTCGGCCACGGGAAGGACACGAGCCTCTCAGCCGACGAGATCAGCGCGCAGCAGCAGATGCTCGTCATGACCCACGCGGGCGGCGTCGGCCCACCGCTGTCGACCGAGCTGGTCCGCGCGGCGCTCGCGGTCCGGCTGAACGGCATCGCCCGGGGCGGCTCCGGGGCAAGCCTCGCGGCCGCCGAGGTGCTGGCAGCGATGCTGAACGCACGGGTCCACCCCGTCGTGCCGGCAACCTCGTCGGTGGGCGCGGGCGACCTCGGCGCGATGGCTGCCATCGCGCAGGTCGCCGTCGGCATGGGACGCGCAGAGCACGACGGGGTGGTCAGCTCGGGTGCCGACGCCCTCGAGCACACGGGCATCACGCCACTCGAGCTCGGGCCCAAGGATGGCCTGGCGTTGATCTCGGCGAGCGCCGTGTCCATCGGCCACGCCGCGGTCGTCGTCGCCAGGGCGGCCGAGACCGCGGCGGACGCCGATGTATCCCTCGCCCTGTCGATGGAGGCAGTCGGTGCGAACCCGTCGATCATCCATCCGGCGGTGGGGCGTGCAAAGGGACTCGACGGTCAGACCGCAGCGGCTGATCACCTGCGCGAGGTGCTCGCCGGCAGCGGCGTGTTCGCGCATGAGGTCGCGCGCTCGGTGCAGGACGCGTTGTCGTTCCGCGTCGCGCCCCAGGTGCACGGGGCGCTGCGCGAGTACGTCGCCACGGCACGCCGTGCGGTCGAGACCGAGCTGAACGCGGCGAACGACAACCCGCTCGTGTCGGTCGCAGATCAGACGCTGATCAGCAACGGCAACTTCCATCCGATGGTGCTGGCCATCGCGTTCGACGCGCTGCGCGTGGCCATCGCCCACGTCGGGCAGATCAGCGAGCGTCGCATGAGCCATCTGTGGGACGCGTTCTTCGGTCGCCTGGCCGAGGGCGGCGTGCCATCGACTGGCGGCGGGCCGCCGCAGCTGGTCGGTCTGGCGCTGCGCTATCCGGCCGCCGCCGTGATCAGCGAGCTCACGCAACTGGCCGCACCGGCGACGCTCGACACGCCACCCCTTGACATCGGCGTCGAGGACCATGCCACCGGTGCCCCGCTCAGCGTACGCAAGACGCACGAGGCGCTCGACCTGCTCGACGACATCCTCGCGATCGAGGTGCTGCTGGCGGGCGACGTGCTGCGCGCCCTGCCGTCGCTCCCGTCGTTGGGTGGCGGTACGACGCCGGTGATGGCGATGGCCACCGAGCTGGTGACAGCTCCCGGGCGGCGGTCACCGGATGACATCCATCGCGCGCTGCGGGCCGGTTTTCCGCGCCACTGACGCCTGGCGCGTCAAGGGAGGCAACGGCCGACCTCACCCCGGATCTCGAGCACGATGCCGGCGCGGGAGGCCGGTGCTGAGCGAGCGATCTCCAGACGTCGCCGGCCATCGCCGACCACGCGGGTCAGGTGGGGTTCGCGACGCAGCGATCACCTCGTCGGTGTCGCCGTCAAGGAGGCGTCCAGCACGACGGGCGCCGGTTCACCCGTGGCCATCTGACCCCCATCCGCGCCCGTCGTGACGGCTGCGAACGCGTGCGTTCAGCCCGGGGGCTGCGGTGTGTACATCACTGTCTGTACGCGGATCTGGCCATCCTCTGTGAACACGAACGTGTCGGTCCCGTCCTCGATGCGGTTCTTGGCCGAGTCGGCCGTCCACTCCAGATACAGGATGTCGTCTTCGAACACGACCTTCGGCAGTTCCCACGAGGCATCCGGCACGGTGTCGATCAACTCCACGAACGCCGCACGTACACCGTCG
>DASUUK010000028.1 GCA_036374135.1 Euzebyales bacterium | reverse complement strand
CACCCACAACGGACGCACCGACCGGATGCTGTTCCCCAAGCGGCCGGGGTCCTTCTACCACCTGTCGAAGGTCCACGACAGCCACAACATCGAGTTCGCCTGCCGGATCTGGGGCCTGCGCGCCACCGACCTCAACCAGGGCGTCGTGTACGGGTGTGAGACCCCCGAGACAACGCAGGATCCACGTCTGGTGACGCGGTTCGACTACGACGCGGTGTTCGGCACCGTGCTCAACCGCTTCATCATCCAGGCCGTCATCGGGCATCCCCTGACGGTCTACGGCTCGGGCGGTCAGACCCGCGGACTGATCGACATCCGCGACACCGCGGCGTGCGTCCGGCTCGCGTCCGAGCACCCCGCGGAGCCCGGCGAGTTCCGTGTCTTCAACCAGATGACCGAGTCGAAGTCCGTCGCCGAGCTGGCCAAGACGGTCGCCGAGACGTACGCAAAGGATGCGCAGATCGAGTTCCTCGACAACCCGCGCGTCGAGGCGGACACGCACTACTACAACGTCAAGCACACGCGCCTGGTCGAACTCGGCCTGCAGCCGCACCTGCTCGCCGACACGCTCATCGAGTCGCTGTTCGGCGTGGTCGAGCGGCACCGCGACCGCGTCGACGTGCGTGCCTTGCGTCCCACCGTCGACTGGCGCGCCACGGCCAGCCCCCGCTCGGCGCACCAGGACTGACGCCCGGGCCTCCCTCCGCCGGCACCATCCCGAACGTCGGAGTGGTGGTCAGGGGAGGATGGGGGTGCCCGACGAGGCGACGAGGTCGGCGAACAGGGCGCGCAGCCGGGTGGTGACCGGACGGTCGCCGTTGCCGATCGCCCGGCCGTCGACCTCGACGACCGGTACGATCTCGCCCATGGTGCCGGTGCAGAACATCTCGTCGGCGCGGTACACGTCGGTCAGTGACAGGTCACGGGCGGCGGCGGCGATGCCGTGCTCGGAACAGAGCTCCAGCACGACCGCGCGCGTGATGCCCTCCGGGCACGAGGTCGTCCGCGGCGTCAGCACCCGGTCGCCGTGCACGACGAAGATGTGCGTGGCGTTGGTCTCGGCGACGGCGCCGGCCAGGTCGAGCATCAGCGCGTCGTCGACGCCGGCGGCGTTCGCCTGGATCTTCGCGAGGATCGAGTTGATCAGGTTGCACGAGTGGATGTTCTGGTCGACGCAGTCCGGCGGGATGCGCCGGATGCCCGATGTGATCAGTCGGACCCCGCCGCCGTCGTACACGGGCGCCTTGTGCTCGGCGACGATGATGAACGTGGGCCCGGCGGTGTTCAGGCGCGGGTCCATGCCACTGGTGTACTTGACGCCGCGGGTCAACGTCAGCCGGACGTGGACGCCGTCCGTCATGTCGTTGGCGCCCAGCGTCCGCGCGAGCTCCCGCGTCAGCTGATCGTGCGAGGGGATCTGCGTGAAGGCCATGGCCTTCGCCGACGCCCGCAGCCGGTCGAGGTGCTCAGTCAGGCGGAACACCCGTCCGTCGTACACGCGTAGGCCCTCCCAGACCGCGTCGCCGCCCTGCACCGCCGAGTCGAACGGGCTGATGCCCGCCTCGTCGCGGTGCACCAGCCGACCGTTGACGTTGACCTGGAGGTCACGGTTGCGCTCGTCGAACGACTGCAGCACCTAGGCACCAACCGTGACGAGCCGGTGGGTGGCGAGGCGATCGTGGATCTCCTCGGCCACGGACAGCAGGTCGTGAAAACGGGTGTCGAGGGTCACCTGTCGTGGCTCGTACGGCGCGAACCCCGTCGAGCGTTCGACTGCGTCGTACCAGTGGTCGGCCCACACGCCATCGTTGGTGCGGCGGCCCGGTGGCCACGACAGCATCCGCTCGCTGAACGCCACGCCCAGCGCGTCACACATCGCCGACAGCACCGTGCGTGGGTCCCGCAGCAGGTCGGCGGCGTCGATGACGGGAGGCACCGCACCGCTGGCGGTGACGTGGACGAACAGCCGCCACTGCTGCGGCAGCCCCAGGTCCTCCAACGTCGGGTCGTGACGTACCTGCGCGTAGCTCGCGATGACCTCCGCCGGCGATCGGATGAGGAAGCAGTGACGCAGCGCGCCGAGCCATCCGAGGTCGACGTCGTCGGTGACGTGGTGGGTCATGTGCTTCTGGTACCAGATCGCGCCGCCGCCTGGGACCGGTCCGGTCAGCCGTGCGGTGACGCGCCGCCAATCGTGGTCGTAGGCCGCGAGGATCTCGTCACGCATGGGATGGTCGAGGCCGGTGGTGTGCAGGTAGTGCGCGTACAGCGGCTCGTCGCTGACCACGGTGTCGGTCCGGTTGCCCCAGGACCGCAGCAGCGCGGTCGACAGGTTCCGAGGGCCTGACCACATCGCGATGCGCACCGGCTCGATCATCGCCGCGATCCTACTGCCCGTGTGGTGCTCGCCCGGTCATCAGCCGATCAACCGACGGTCGCTGTGCGCGGCGGCTGACCCGGGCTGGTCTGGCCCCTCTGCGCTGTGGCGATCGGTCAGTGGGCTGGCACACGGGTGTGCAGCCCATTGGATGGTGGGGTCGTCGGCAGGGGCCGGTGGTCTACTTCCACACGGCTCATCGTCCCTGCACCGCACCTGGGTGATCCACGACCTGCGCGGTCAACGCGAGCAGCTCGTCGGCGACGTGTCGCGGGTCGGCCAGCGCAAGGAAGTGGTTGTCGCCTTCGAGCCGCCGCACCGGCCACCCATGCTGCGCGACCGCATCGACCGTGCCGGCGTAGCCGTCGCTGAAGATGAGGGCCCCGACCGGTGCGTCGGGCCAGTCGACCGCGGTGGGGATCGGCTCGACCCAGTAGGCGGCCGGCTGCGGGCGCAGCTCGTCGCGCAGCCGATGTCTGCGCTCGTCGTCCGGCACCAGCGGACGCAGGGTCTCGTCGTCCCACGCCGGGAACGGCACGCCATCGTCGAGCGCATCCCTCAACTCGTCCGCGACCCCCGGCGCGTCGTCGCCGAGCTGATCGAGCCGGCTGCGCCCACCGGGCGGCAGACCGGCGTCGGCGAGGATCTCGGCGACCACCTGGTAGCCCGCATCGCGCAGCACGGGCCCGAGCACACCGAGCAGCTGCCCCGCGCCGCTGTGGGCGACGAGCACGAGCGGCGTGCCCGGCTCGATCTCCTCGGCGATGCTGCGCACCACGCACCTCGCGTGCTGCCGCCAGAACGGCGGCGAGCCGTCGTCGACCAGATCCGGCACTGTTGCGGGGATTCCACGCTGGTCGAGCTCGGCCGCGACCGGTTCCCACGTCCCAGGGCCTGTGATGGGGCTGTGCACGAGGACGTAGGCGTGGCGCTCGACCAACCAGCACCCCTTGTGTTCGACGACAGCTACCGCGCGAAGCGCTCCACGTAGTATGTGCGATCTTCCGAGTTGCATGCGCCGACGCCGTAGCGGTCCATCGCGGGGTCCATCCGGTTGCGCCGGTGCCGGTGGGTGTGCGCCCACCAGTCATGCATGGTCCGGGCACCCGCGACCGGATCGTCGTCGATCACCATGCCGACGTTCTCGCGATACCCCCCGGCCTCGACCATCCGCTTCCGGTCGCCGCTGAGCGGGACGTCACCGCGCGCGATCGCGCAGGCGTCGCGGGCCGCGGTCTCGACGAGCTCGGCGTCGAGCTCCAGGGGCGCCAGTCCCGCATCGGCGCGGTCGGCATTGAGTGCCGCGAACACCGGCTCGGCACGCTGGTCCAGCGTCGTGGAGGCCGCATCCGCCACTGCCACCAGGTGGATGTCGGCGCGCGCGGTCGGGCCGTGATCTGGCGCCGCCATCGTGCGGCCGACGGCGATGGCGATGAGCACCAGCAGCCCGAGCAGGACACCCGCGCTGCGCGCGCGGCGGCGGCGTGGCTGGTGGCCCATGCAGCGCTCCTCGACTCGTGACCGCTCAAGCATGCGTCGTGCCCTCCTCGAGCGCGGTCCGGCGGGCTTGTCCGGGGGGGAAGGGCCGCACTCCCGAAGGCGGGTCTGACGCTGCCGTCATGACGGCGCTCACGGCATCTGCGCAGGTCAGCGGCCTGGGGCAGGGCCCGATTGTCCAGATGGGCACGGTCGTGGAACGACTGCTGTGCGCCGCCCGCGGCGGGCGCGGGTACGGGTGGTCCAGGAGCTCCCTTCCGTGTCGCGACCCCGAGGAGCACAGAAGATGTCGAAGTCACCGAATACAGCCGCCGCCGCTGCCGCCACCGGCGGCGTCGCGGTCGGCGGCGAGACCGGCACCAAGCCCACGATCACCCTGCCCGACGGTCCGCCGCCGGACGAGCTCGTCGTCGTCGACATCGTCGATGGCGAGGGAGTGCAGGTCCCGGTCGGCGCCACCGTCACCACGCACTACGTCGGTGTGTCGTGGGAGAACGACGGCGAGCAGTTCGATGCCTCGTGGGATCGCGGGACGCCGATCCACTTCCCCCTCGCGGGCGTGATCCAGGGGTGGACCGACGGCATCCCCGGGATGCGCGTCGGCGGGCGGCGCCTGCTCGTGATCCCGCCCGACCAGGGCTACGGCGCGCAATCGCCGACACCCGCGATCGCGCCGAACGACACCCTCGTCTTCGTCATCGACATGATCGACGCCACCGCCCCGTGATCTGACCGGTGGCATCCCCGCGGGTCTGGAGCACGAGGGCCCATTGTGGGTACCGTACGACACGCGTGGCGCACGCCGGTGGAGTGACGGGTGCACGAAAGGGTGCGGATGGACTGGATCTGGTGGCTTGTCGTCGCCATCGTCGTGCTGGTGCTGGCGTTCGTGGTCTTCGCGTTGATCCAGCGCCGTCGCCGGTCCGGAGGGATCGTGGTCGACCGCAAGGGGCGGAGGCGGCGATGAGCCTGGTGATGCGCGCTGGCGAGATCACGGGACGGCCCGTGGTCACACTCGACACCGCCGAGGACATCGCCGAGGTCAAGGACGTCGTCTTCTCGCACAGCAACGGCTTCCTCGTCGGCTTCACGCTGAACAGGCGCGGCTGGCTCGGCGGGCCCCTCAAGCAGGTGCTGCCCTGGTCCCATGTCCACGCACTCGGACCTGATGCGGTCATGGTCGCGTCGCGGGACCGCCTCACGGCTCCGGAGGCCGACGCGTTCACCGGCGGCGACGCGGAGGACGTCGTCAGTGGCCGGGTCATCACGGACGACGGACGTGAGCTCGGGACCGTCACCGACATCGTGCTCGAGGTCGACGTCAGCGAGGCACGCGTCGTCGGCTACGAGATCGGCGGTCCCACGGTCGAGCAGGGGCCGGGCAGCGATCAGCGCTACATCCCGCTGCCCGAGACGTTCGCGGTCTCCTCGGACGCGCTGATCGTGCCGGCCAGCGTCACCAACTTCATCCGCGACGATCTGTCCGGCTTCGGCAGCGCGGTCGATGACTTCCGCGCGCAGCTCGAGGAGCCGACATGACGCTGCAGTTCGAGCGGGCGCGGCGCACGCCGGTCTACACGAGGGACGCGGCCGACGAGATCGGCCACGTCATCCGCTACGTCATCATGCCGGGCGCGCACCACGTCGCCGCCGTCCACGTGGCCGGTCGGAAGCGGCGGGCGCAGCTGGTCGACTGGTCCAGCATCGTCGGGTTCGGGCCCGACGCGGTGGTGGTCGACTCGGCCGACAGCCTTCGTCCAGCCGCCGGCGACCACGAGCAGCGCGTGGTGGCCGGCGACCTGGACCTGCTCGGACGCCGGGTGCTGACCGACGGCGGCTACGAGATCGGCGAGCTCGCCGACGTCGACTTCGACGAGTCCAGCGGGGTGCTGGAGCTGATCCGGACGACCCACACGGCGGTCGGAGGAGACGGGTTGCTGGCGATCGGCCCGTACGCCGTCATCGTGCGCCACGACGCGGTGCGTAAGCCCCGAGAACCTGCCGAGGAGTGACGCGGGTCGTCGTCGGGTCGCGCCTCAGTCCCGGCGCTCCTCCTCGTGGTCGGTGGTCCAGCGCAGGTGGTAGGTGCCGGCGTCGTCGTTGCGGTGGTAGGTGTGGGCGCCGAAGTAGTCGCGCTGCGCCTGGATCAGGTTCGCGGGCAGCCGCTCGCGTCGCACGCCGTCGTAGTAGCTCAGCGCCGACGTCAACGCGGGCACCGCGATCCCATGGTCGACG
>DASUUK010000027.1 GCA_036374135.1 Euzebyales bacterium | reverse complement strand
GGCGGCGCAGCCGTCGTTGAACTGGCGGCACCCCCGAGGTGCGGGCGGAGATGCTGGATGTGCTGCGGTTCTGGTTCGACGGCGGTGTCGACGGCTTCCGCGTCGATGCCGTCGACCACATCGCGTCTGACGCGCAACTGCGGGACGATCCGCCAACCCGGACTTGGCGCCCGGGCAGAGCCCGTCGCGGCGGCTGGTGCGACGCTTCACCGCGCACACTCCGGAGGTCTACGCGGTCACGCGGCAGATGCGGCGCGGCGCCGACACCTACGGCGGTGACCGGGTACTCCGGCGAGGCGTACGGTTCCCTCGACCAGGTCATGGGCCAGGCCGACGAGCTGGGGATGGTCGACACCGACGTGCCAGCCGACGTCGTCCAGGATCCGTGGGAACGCCAGGTCCCCGGTCTGGGACCGGGCGGGACCCGGTCCGCACCGCGATGCCATGGAGCGCCGGTCCGGGTCGCGGCTTCACCGAAGGCACGCCGTGGCTGCCGCTCGGATCGACGACCCCGGCTGACAGCAACGGACCGACCCGGCGTCGATGTTGACGCTGCACCGTCGGCTGCTCGCCCTGCGGCGCGCAGAGCCCGCCCTGGCGATCGGCGGCTACCGGACGCGGTCGGTCACGGACGCGGTCTACGTCTACGAGCGGCACCGCGACGGCCGGACGCTCGCGGTGGCGCTCAACCTGACCGGAATCCAGCAGCCGCTCGCACTGGCAGGCGGGACGGTCGCGCTGTCCACCCACCCTGGTGACCCACACCCCGTCACCTCCGCCCCGACGAGGGCAGGATCGTCGAGGTGCCGTGACGCGGCGTGGCCACGGCCTGAACCGGGGGCGCCGTCCCACCACGCCCGTGTCCGCGACGCGTTGGTGGTCGGCGTTGCATCGTGCGCATAGCGTTCACCGGGGCGGCGTGCCCCGAGTCGCCGACCCTGGATGGGGCATCAGATGGCGGATCACCATGTGGATGAGACCAGCCCGACGTTAGCCGTGCTGCCAGAGTATGAGTGCTGGCAGCTGTTGCGGGACCACAGGCCACGCCTCGGTCGACTCGCGTTCGTGGACGCAGGCTGGCCACTCGTGCTGCCGGTGAACTACCTGGCGATCGGCACCCTGCTGTACATCCGCACCGCCCCGGGCAGCAAGCTGCTCGCGGCGGCGAAGCTGCAGCAGGTCACGTTCGAGGTCGACGACGTCGACGAGGCGTGCGAGGAGGGGTGGAGCGTCCTGGCCTTCGGACGCCTCCAGCTGGTCACCAACGAGGCAGAGGTGGAAGACATCGGGCAGCGACCGCTCCGACCGTGGGCGCGGGGCGACCGCAAGTACCTGCTGCGGATGGATGTCTCCGTGGTCTCCGGGCGCCGACTGCTGTGAGCCGGCCGAGCACGGCCGAGCATCCGTCGCGCCCCGTTGCCAGAGCACGACACCGGGAGTTGGGTAGCACGTGCGGATTCGATGGGTGGGTTCAACAGCCTCGTTGAACTTCTCTGAAGGTGTCATGAAGTCGAGGGTCTTGCGAGGCCGCCCGTTGAGCTCGGCAGCGACCGCGCCGAGGTCCTGAGTGAGGACGTGGAAGTCGAAGACCTTGCGGGGGAAGTACTGGCGCACCCGGCGATCCACTCGCCAGGAGCTCACGCGCACCGACGGGGACGGACGCGTAGTGGCCGGTGTTCCTTGGACTGAGCCGGCGACGGTCGGTAACGGCCCGAACGCGATCGTCGGCTGTCTCCGGCAGCCTCACGGGTCGAGCACGTACAGCATCTGTTCGGTCTGGGCCTGTTGCCAGCCCTGTGGGCGAACGATCTCGAGCCATGCCAGCGGGACGTCAGCGTCGTAGTCGTGTCCGTACCCGGGGGCTGTGGAGGACGCCAGCGGTAGGTCCATCAGCACCTGCTCGAACGTGAGCACCGGCCGCCAGACCATGTGCGACGGAACTCCAGGTCCCGGCGGCTCGCGGAGCCACTGCGGCTGGGACCACGCCAGCGATGGCGAGAACCAGACGACTGGGTCTGTCGCATGT
>DASUUK010000026.1 GCA_036374135.1 Euzebyales bacterium | reverse complement strand
TACTTCACGGTGCCACGCAGGCGGAACAGGCCGTGGGCTTCGAACCACTCGCGCGTCCACGCATCGGCCCGCCCGGCGTGCAGGTTGCGGCCATATCGCCTGATCAGCAGACGCTTGAGCCGCCACACGACGTAGCGGTCGAGCTGCGTGAACTTGTCGGCGGCGTTGCCGGTGCGAAAGTAGTTGCCCCAGCCACGCAGCACCCGGTTGATCAGCGTGATGATCTCCCGGATGTCCTGGTGACAACGGTCGGCGCCGGTCAGCGCTTTGATCCTGGTACGCGCCCGCTTCATCGACCGTCGTGAGGGCCAGCGGTGCAGGTAATAGCGGCGGATACCGCGTTCCAGCAGCCGACCCGACACACGGGCGTGGAAGTGGCAGCCGAGGAAGTCAACGCCCTCCCGGCCTTCCCGCAGGCCAACGACCTTCGTCTTGTCCGGATGCACTGCAAGCCCAACCCGCTCAGGATCTGTTCAACCCTGGCGAGTGCCTGCTCGGCCTGCGCCCGGTCACGGCACATGACGACCCCATCATCGGCATACCGGATGAGGATGCCGTCACGGTCGTGGTCCCAGACACGGTCAAGCTCGTGCAACACGATGTTGGCCAACAACGGCGAGCACACCCCACCTTGCGGCGTCCCAGCGACCGTCTGCCGGTACGCCCCGTCGACCATCACCCCGGCCTGCAGCATCGTGCGGATCAGCTTGAGGACCCGCCGATCCGACACCCGCCGCGCGACCAGCCCCATGACCACGGCGTGGTCGATCGAGCCGAAGAAGTCGGCGATGTCGAACTCCGCGACGAACTGGTGCCCGCGCGGGAACGCCGTACGCACGGCCTCCAACGCGTCAGTGGCGGACCGCTTCGGCCGGTACCCATACGAGCACGACACGAAGTCGGCCTCAAAGATCGGCTCACACACGATCTTGGTCGCCGCCTGCACCACCCGATCGCGGACCGTGGGGATCCCCAGCGACCGCACACCACCGTGCGGTTTGTCGATGTCCACACGCCGGACCGGCGCGGGACGATACGACCCTGTCTCGAGATCGCGGCGCAACTCTCGCAGCATGCGGTCCACGCCATACGCCTCGACATCGGCCAGCGTCCGTCGATCCACGCCGGCCGCGCCGCGATTGGTCCGGACCCGCTTCCACGCCTCCTCCAGCACGTCACGCCGGAAGATCCGGTCATACAGGGCGTGGAACCGCCGCTCCGTAGACTGCTTGGCCGCAGCCCATAGCACACGTTGCAGTCGTTGCACGTTCGAACCCGCCAGCTCACGCCGACGATGATCTACGACAGGCCCAGATTGCCTGCCGAGGTGATGGGACCGAGCGGTCCCGGCCATGCCCTTGCGCGTACCCGCTCGGCGTGCGTGACCAAAGTCGGGGTCCTTCCCTGACCGCGGGTTGTGTTGTCCCCCGGCTCGTGGCGGTGTCGGGTCGGGGGAGGTCGCGGACCTCACGGCCGCTTCCTCCGCCCGCCCTTCCGAACGGCCCGTGCGGTTTTCCCGCAAGCCGCTCTCACCGGACGTAGCCCTTCTGGCGGTAGTAGTCCTGCATGGACGGAATCAGTCGCAGGAGGTGCACGAGCCCCAGCTCTCCATAGAGCTTCGATTCGGGTAGCCACCGCCAGGCGGTGTTGCGCCACCGTTTGGTCACGAAGCTGCGGACCCGCCGCACGATCCACCCGTCAAGACGATGAAACAGCCGCCGCACATGCGCACGCCGGTAGTACATCCCCCACCCACGGATGATCGGGTTGAGCTCGGCCAGCATCCCACGCAGGTCCTTGGGGTTGCGGCGGTTGGTCGCCGTCCGCACCTTGTCTTTGAACCGTCGGATCGACCGGTCGGAGGGAACCGCGTACAGGCCCGGACCTCCGGACTTGTACCGCAGCCCTTTCCCGCGGCCGATCTTGTAGCCCAGAAACTCGAACCCGGCGGTGATGTGACAGATACGGGTCTTGTCTGGATGTAGCTGCAACCCGAGGTCGTCCTCGAGCACCGCGCGGGCGCTCGCCAACGCCCGCTCCGCTTCCTCACGGGAACGACACACGATCACCCAGTCATCGGCGTACCGGGTCAGGGCGAACCCCTGCTGAGCCATCCGCTCGTCAAAGACGTGCAGATAGATGTTGCTCAGCAGCGGCGAAGCCACCCCACCCTGAGGCGTGCCAGCGACCGTGCGTTCGTAGATGCCGTCCCGCAGCACGCCGGCCGTGAGCATCTGCCGCAGCAGACTCAACACCTTGCCGTCGGCCACCCGGCCCGCGACCCTGTCGAGCAGGATCTCGTGGTCCAACGTGGAGAAGAAGTCAGCGATGTCGGCGTCCACGATCCAGCAACCGCCGCGCTGCAGCTGACCCCAGATCCGTCGCATGGCCTGATGCGTCGAGCGACCCTTGCGGAACCCGAAACTGGTATCCGCGAAGGTCGGCTCGAAGATCGGCCCCAGGACCTGCACCAGCGCCTGCTGGCACACCCGATCCATGACGGTCGGAATGCCCAACGGACGCTTCTTGGTCGACCCCGGCTTGTCGATCTCGACCCGCTTGACGGGCCGCGGCCGATAGCGGCCGGACTTGAGCCGGCGGTGCAACACGTCGAGATAGTGATCCCGGTCCTGTTCGAACCGGGTGATGGTCACACCATCGACGCCGCCCGCGCCCTTGTTCTTCTTCACCTGCTGCCACGCCCGCGCCAGATTGCGCGGGTCATAGACCCGGCCGGTCAGCGAGTGCGCCTTGCGTGCTCCCATGCTGATCCTGCCTACCTGGCATCCCTGCACCGCGACACGGGTGGCCTTGCCGCGCCGCAGCGCGCTGTCGGCCTCAGCGACGACGCCTCGGTCATTGCCGCAGCAACCATCAGTCCACCGTCGCCTACCCGCCCGCGCCGCGGCGCGGTCCGCCATGTCCGGCGTGACCCCTTCCCCGGACTCGGTGCCGTTTGGGTCACCGTCCGCCGCCCCTCGACCGGGGCGGTCCCGGAGTTTCTGTTGTTCTCCGGTTCACCAGTACCGCGGGTCACTCCGACTTCTCGCACGACATCGGCGGCGACTTCACCCTCGCGGCTTATACGCCCACCTACCCGCCCCGTCGGGCGGGACCGTACGAGACCTCCCGGGGTAACGCGTGCTGCTTTCACGCCGTGCCGCCCGCACACACCTTGTTGCGTCCAGGCGTTCCAAGTACTTGCTTCGCCCCCGTAATGCGGGCTCGCTTCCGCCTGGATCTGGCCGACCGGTTCGCCATCTCGGCTACGGCCCGGCGTTTCGCCGCAAACCCTTCAGACCCCACCTCACGGTGGGCGCCCTGTCCTGCACGACCAGCCACGAAAGCTGTCACCCGAACACGACCATGACCAGCAACGCGCGGTAGGCGGATGGCGTACACGCCGCGGCGTTTCCCCCGCGACGCACAGCACTTGCCACCATGACCCGTCACCCGGTCACCCTCCCGCCCGGACCCCCGCGACCCGCCGCGCCCGGCGAGGCGTTACCCCCGCCTTTGGCTACGGACCCCGCTTGGAACGGTCCGACTGGACTTCCACCAGCTAGCAACACGCGCCGCCCGGCGCACACTACAACCCCGTCGGACTTCCGCTGCCCTCCACCCGGGTTCACCATCGGCTTATCCGGACGGTCTCTCGCCGGACGTCGGCGTGGACAGACGGATCTCTCCTGTTCCGAACCAGACCGTGCGCGCGTGCCACTGCCCCTACCCCGGAGGGACCTGGCAGGCTGACCCCGGACCAGGGCACCACCAGACATGGCCTTCGCCGTGACAGGAGCGGCTCGGCTCCCCCATTGTTCCTGTGTCGAGGCTGCAGGATTCGCTTCACGCTGCGGCCCGCGCGCTTGCTCCCTCCAAAGAGGCTCTTGACACCCCGCTCAGCCCCTCGGATCTCTCCTCGGGACCGGGGCCTGCTACTGGGCGCTCCGGTACCTACCCAGACGGGACTCCCACCCGCTGGCCTGATCCAGCTTCCAGGACGCAACATGGCACGCAGTGTAGGAGCAGTGCCGGTCGCGCCGACAGACGCGGATCCCCGCGCTCACTCACGTCGACGGCCCGGCGACCTCGTACCGGCCCATGATCTGGTCGGCGGTCACGAGGCACAGGTTGTCCACCATCGCCTGCGCGATGAGCATGCGGTCGAACGGGTCGTTGTGATGTGGTGGCGACGGCTTCGACGTCGAGCTCGCGGCGTCCGACGTGGTCTTGATCTCGGCCTCCCACAAGCTCGCCGCGCTGACGAATGCCATCACCGAGCCATCGGCAGTCGCCGAGCGGGCATCCCCGGACAGCCGCGGGTCGTCCACGAGCCACCACAGGTACACGTGCGCACGTCGTCCACGTTCCCTTGGGTCCAGTTCCAGAAGGTCCGGGATGATCCTTCCGACCTATGTCGGTACGTCGCGTTTCCGCTCAGCCAGGCCGCAGTGGTTGAGGCTCGAGGCGCGTGACGGTCACGACCCGGTCGAGCGACCGGTCGAACGAGGCGATCGTCGACACGTCGGTGCACTCGGCGCAGGCGACGAGGTAGGCCTCGGCGAAGTCGATGCGGTCGACCTCGTAGACCTCGATGGCTCGCAACAGCAACGCCGGGTCGACGCACACGATCGCGTCAAAGGCGATCAGCGAGCGCATCGCCTCGGCGACCTGCACCCGTGGCGTTTCGTAGAACGACCCGAGCACGTCGACGGTCTCGGCAGCGATCAGGTCGGTCAGCAGCAGCTCAGTCGCCGCCGCAAGGAACGCGGTCGCCCGAGCTGCGAGTGGCTCGGGGTCACCGGTCAGGTGACGTACCAGGATGTTGGTGTCGACGAACGCGGTCACCGGCGTGTCGCGGCCCGCGCAGCCCGCGTCCTGCGCAGCACGTCGTCCCACGCCGTGTTCCGCTTCGCCGCCGGCACCGCCACGGTGCCGGCGAGCTCCAGGAACGCCGGGGTACGCGCCAGTACCGCCCGGTTGCCCTCGACGCGGAACACAACCTCGTCACCGGCTTTGATCCCGAGCGCATCCCGCACGGCCTTGGGGACGGTCACCTGTCCCTTGGACGACATCCTCGCGGCGGCATCCACACCAAACTCCTTACTTGTGATGTCCGGTAAGGATACCTGAGGCGGTCCTGGAGACGGATCAGCCCGCCGCGCGCGGCTCGGCGCATCCATGCTGCTGGCTCGTCGATCAAGGTTGGCATTCGGTCGGCGAGCTCGACAGGCACATGGTGGGGCCCGCCGACCTCCGGTGACGTGTCGTCGGTCAACAGATCGCCGACGACGGACCACATGTGCGCCCGATCAGTGTCTACCTCGTCGGGCAGATCCAACGCCGCAGCACGCGAACGCGATTCATCGGCGGCCAACGTGCGCTAGATGACCCACAGGGGCTGGCGACTGCCTCGCGGCACCGTGGCGCCGATGTCCGGCGTTGGCCGACGGCTTGCGGTGTGGCCCGCGACCCGTCAGGGTTCTGCCGATGGCTGCGACCGCGCTGACGCTGCGCTCCACGCGTGTCGTGACACCGGACGGCGTGGGCCCCGCGGACGTCCACGTCCGCGGCGAGGTCATCGCGGACGTCACGCCGGCGTCGTCCCCGGCCACTGGAACCGTCCTCGACGTCGGCGATGCGGTCGTCTCGCCGGGGCTGGTTGACATCCACGTGCACGTCAACGAGCCGGGCCGCACCGACTGGGAGGGGTTCGCCACCGCGACGCGCGCCGCGGCTGCGGGTGGCGTGACGACGTTGCTCGACATGCCGCTGAACTGCATCCCGCCGACGGTCACCGATGCGGCCCTGGCGGCCAAGCGCGCGGCCGCAGTGGGACGGTGCCACGTCGACGTTGGCTTCTGGGGCGGCATCGTCCCGGACAACGTCGACGACCTCGCGGATCTGCACGCAGCGGGTGTCTTCGGGTTCAAGGCGTTCCTGGCCGACTCGGGTGTCGACGAGTTCGGCCACGTCGACGAGACGCAACTCGAGGCGGCGATGCGCCGCCTCGCCGACCTCGACGCATTGACGCTGGTCCACGCGGAGGACGCCGACGTCATCGCGTCCGCCGCCGGAGCGCTCGACGCCGGCGACCCGCGTGCCCACGCGACGTGGCTGGCGTCACGCCCCGACGAGGCCGAGGTGCGCGCCGTCGCCCGCATCGGCCGTCTGGCGGCGACCACGGGCGCACGGGCCCATGTGCTGCACCTCTCGTCGGCTGAGGCGGTGACCCCGCTGCGACACGCCGCGCGGGGTGGGGCGCGCATCACCGCCGAGACCTGCCCGCACTACCTGACCTTCGCCGACGAGACGATCCCGGTGGGCGCCACGTCGCACAAGTGCGCCCCGCCGATCCGCACCGCCGCCAACCGCGAGCGCCTGTGGACCGCGCTGGCCGACGGCACGATCGCCGTCGTGGCCAGCGACCACTCACCATGTCCACCGGAGCTGAAGCGACGCGGCAGCGGCGACTTCGTCCACGCCTGGGGTGGCATCTCGTCGCTGCAGCTCGGGCTGTCGTCGGTGTGGACCGGGGCCGTCGACCGTGGCCACGTGCCGATCGACGTGATCGAGTGGATGAGCTCGGCGCCCGCCCGCCTGGTCGGCCTGCGCCGCAAGGGCGCGCTCGGGCCTGGCAACGACGCCGACCTGGTGGTGTGGGATCCCGACGAGACGTGGGTCGTGGATGCTGCGGCGTTGGAGCACCGCCACCCGCTCACGCCGTACGACGGTCTCGAACTGCGTGGTCGCGTGCGTTCGACATGGCTGCGGGGACGGAAGATCTACGACGACGGCGCCGTGATCGGCCCACCGACGGGACGCCTGCTGCACAGGGAGGAACGATGACGCTGGTCGATCTGGCTGACCGCCGGCTGGGCGGCATGGTGCTGTCGGCCAGCGACGAGTGGTTCGCGGCCAAGGAGCACCTCCTCGACGCGCACCCCGCCGCGTTCGACCCACACCGCTACACGACCCGCGGCAAGCTCATGGACGGCTGGGAGACGCGGCGCCACTCCCCCACCGGCGACGACTGGGCCATCGTGCGCCTGGGTGCCCCTGGCGTCGTCCGCGAGATCGTTGTCGACACCACCCACTTCAAGGGCAACGCCCCGCAACGCTGCGCGCTCGACGGATACGTGTCGTCCTCGCCGCTGTTGGACGACGCCCGGGGCGTCGAGTGGATGCGACTGCTCGCCTGGTCGGAGCTCGAAGCTGACCACTGCAACGTGTTCGCCGTCGGCACCGGACCCCGCGTCACCCACGTGCGGCTGCGCATCGCGCCGGACGGCGGCGTCGCGCGACTGCGCCTGCTGGGCGAGGTGGTGCAGGACCTGCGCGCGATCGCGGACGCCGGCGGGCGACTGGACGTTGCGGCTGCGGTCAACGGCGGCGCGATCGACGAGGCGAGCGAGGAGTTCTTCTCACCGGCGGCGAACCTGCTGCAGCCCGGCGACGCCCGGGACATGGGCGACGGGTGGGAGACCCGCCGGCGGCGCTATGACGGCCACGATTGGGTGGTCGTGCGGCTGGCGAGCTCGACCGCGGTCGAGCGCATCGAGATCGACACCACCCACTTCCTGGGCAACCACCCCAGGTCCTGCGCGATCGACGTGTCCGGGCGCAGCCAGGCCCACGGCGGGCAACTGACGATCACCGACGACATGTGGGACGAGGTCATCGCCGCCACGCCGCTCGGCCCCCACGCGCGCCACCGGTTCGATGTCGACCAGCCGCGGACCGCCACCCATGTGCGACTGCGCATCATGCCGGACGGCGGCGTCGCGCGGCTGCGGGTGTTCGGGCGCGTCACGGACGACGGCTGGCGGCGGTCGGGCGTGCGCTGGCTCGACGCGGCGACCGACGCGCGGGCGCGCGCTCTGCTGGCGCACTGCTGCGGGTCGTCGCGCTGGGTCGACGGGATGGTGGCCCGCCGACCGTTCGGCCGCTTCGACGATCTGGTCGCGACGGCGGACGAGATGTGGTGGGGACTCGAGCCGGAGGACTGGCGCGAGGCGTTCGCCGCGCACCCACGCATCGGCGACCGCTCGGGGCCGGAGCACACCCGACGTGAGCAGTCCGGCACGGCCGGCGCCGATCCCGAGGTGCTCGACGCGCTGGCGGAGGGCAACCGCCGATACGAGCAGCGCTTCGGCCATGTGTTCCTCATCGACGCGGCGGGCCGGTCGGCGTCCGCGATGCTCGACGAGTTGCACACCCGGCTCGACAACGAACCCCACGACGAACGGGAGGTGGCCGCGGAGCAGCAGCGGCGGATCATCCGGCGCCGCCTCGATGCAATGATGCGTCCGGACGGGAGGACCGATGATGGCTGACCATCGCACCGCGACGCGCAATGACCATCACGGCGCATCGCCCTGCGCCGGTCACCGACCGATGCGCCCCGCGCCGGTGCCGGCGGACCCACGTGATGGCCGCACCCGGGGGTCGCGGGCCGTGGCGATCACCCACGACCGGTTCGGCGACGGTGGACCCGGGCGGACCGCCCCGGTGGTGAGCACGTGAGTGTCTCCACCCATGTGCTCGACACGTCCCGGGGCGTGCCAGCCGAGGGCATGCCGATCGTGCTGGAGGCCGCGACCCCGGAAGGCGGCTGGCAGCGCGTCGGCGCCACGACGACGAACGCCGATGGCCGTGCGCCCGATCTGGTCGGGGATGACGCGGTCGACCGGGCAGGGGTGTACCGGATGACGTTCGACACGGGCGCCTGGTTCGGCGCGCGTGGTGCCGACGCCTTCTATCCGCTGGTCCAGGTGCAGTTCGAGATCGTCGACGCCGGCGAGCACCACCACGTGCCGCTGCTGCTCAGCCCGTACGGCTACAGCACGTACCGCGGGAGCTGACGCGCGTGGCTGTCCGGGCGGCCGGTCGCGGGGGCGGTGACGCATGACACTGCGAACCACGCTCGACGCCGGCGCGACCGAGGACGTCGTGGCCGTCATCGAGGCCGCGGCCGACGCGTACGAGGCGCGACGGCGGCGCGGGGCGTGGCACGGACGCCAGCCGGTCCACACCGCGTACGTACCGGCCGACCGGTTCGACGCGGGCACCTTGGCGGCCTGGGGTGTCGAAGCCGCCGGTCTTCTGGACCGCCATCTGGCGTCGCCCGACGACATCGCGGAGGTCTTCGGCATCGACCGCGCCATGGCGCCCGAGGTACGCGATCGCGTCGCTGCCAAGCTGGCGACCGAGCCGGTCGAGGACCTGCGGATCGACTTCGAGGACGGCTACGGCGAACGTGGCGACGACGTCGAGGACGCCGACGCGCGGCGGGCCGCGCTGGTGATCGCAGGCCCGGGCCCGCCCGCATTCGTCGGCCTGCGCGTCAAGTCGTTCGCCGACGGACGACACCGTCGGGCGCTGCGCACGCTGGACGGGTTCGTCACGACGCTGCTCGACGCGACCGACGGGGCGCTGCCCGACGGGTTCGTCATCACGTTCCCGAAGATCGTCGCGGTCGCGCACGTCGAGGCGTTCGCGGCGTTGCTGGACCGCCTCGAACACGCACTGGGCCTGCCGGAGCGGAGCCTGGTGTTCGAGATCCAGATCGAGACGACCGAGTCGGTGCTCGGCCACGCCGGTCGCGCCCCGCTGCCGGCGTTGGTCGACGCGGCCGCGGGCCGCCTGGTCGGCGCCCACTTCGGCGTGTTCGACTACACGGCGGCCTGCGGGCTCCCCGGCGATCAGCAGCGGCTGGACCATCCCGCGTGCGACTTCGCGCGGCACGTGATGCAGGTCACGCTGGCCGGCACCGGCATCCGCCTCGCCGACGGCTCGACCAACCGCACGCCCGTCGACGACTCCACCGAGACCGTGCGCGCCGTGTGGGCGCACCACGCCGCGCTGGTGCGCCACAGCCTGACCCACGGCTTCTACCAGGGCTGGGACATGCACCCGTCACACCTGGTCAGCCGCTTCGTTGCGGTGCACGCCTTCCACCTGGCGCATCTGGACGACACGACGGCGCGGCTCGCCACATGGTCCGCCACCCAGGGCCGGGGCGGTCACGGCGGTGTCGGAACCGGTGGCGCTGCCGAGACCGGCGGCGGGAGTGCTGCCAAGACCGACGACGGCAGTGCCGGGACGGGCGGCGATACCGGCGCGGGCGGAGCGGACGCCCCGGAGGACGACGCGGCCGGCCCATCGACGGGCGTCGTCGACGAACCCGCGACCGTGCGGGCGTTGCTGGCGTCGCTGCGTCGCGCGGTCGACTGCGGGGCGATCGACGCCGACGACGCCTGCGCGTCTGCGGGCATCGATCGCGCGACGCTCGACAGCGCCGGATGACGCCCGACCGGTCCGCGACGCGCCACCGAGCCTCTAGTGGGGCGACCTATCAACGCATCCGCACGAAGATCGCCCCACAGCGGACGTCACACTCCTGCGGGGCGACCCATCAACGCATGCGCACGAAGATCGCCCCACAGCGGACGTCACGCTCCTGTGGGGCGACCCATCAACGCGTCCGCACGAAGATCGCCCCACACGGGACGCGGTCGAGGATCACGTCCATGCGCCCCGCCGGTCGAGCTCCCGGGCCGGGCGCCGGCCCCCACGCGATCGACCGGGGTCGACACCCGTCCGTCCCACGCAGGACGTGCGCGCTCACGCCGCCGTCAGCTCCAGCTCCGTGGTGATGTCGATCGCGTCCCGGATCGACCGTGCCACGGGACAGTGATCAGCATGGACGGCGTGCGCGCGGTCGGTCTTCGCACGGTCCGCAGCATCGTCGACCTGTAGCTCGTAGCGCACGTGCACCCGCTTGAGCACGAGCGTGCGTCCTTCGGTCTCGATCTCGCCGGTGGTGTGTCCGCGGAGACGACCGTCTCCGGCCGGGATGCCGCGCGCCTCGAGCGCGCCCCCGAACGTCCCGGTCAGTCACCCGCCCGCGGCCGCGACCAGGTAGTCGATCGTCGTGACGTCGGGTGGGAAGTCATCCGGCGACACCCCGTAGTGCTCAGCGACTGCGCCGTGGACGCCGAAGGTGATCGGATCATCGCGACCTGGCACGGTGGCGCTGCGGATCGGTCCCCGCTCGCGCGTCACCACGACCTTGGACGTGTAGACGACCTCACTCATCGCCTGACCTCCCGGCGAACTCCGGTCCCGGTCTGCCCCGGGCACCACTGTCAGCGTCGTCGCGATCACGCCGACCGAAACGCGGCACCCCGACCACGCATCGCACGCGCAGCTCGCGACGCCGCGCGACGTCACCCGCGCAGCGAGCGGCGGGCACGCCGCCCCACGCCGACGGCGGCTCACGCCGCCAGATCGTCCATCCACCTGCGATCGGCGTCCGGCAGCGCCTCGCGCCACGCTCGCTCCTGGCCGTCGGGCGGCAGGACGTGGCCGAACTCCATATGTTCTCCGGGGCGAGCTCACGCAGATACATCCACACACCGAGGTGGTCCAGATCGGCGACGTCGCGTACCCCCTCCGAGATGCGCTCGATCAACCGCCCACGTGTCGCCTCGTCCCGACCCGCTCGGATGTGCCCCACACACGCCGCATCCGCCCCCGCATGCCGCTCACTCCTCGACGGCGACCTCGCCGCACTGGACACCTTCCGGTCCGACCGTGGCGGCGTGCTCGGTGTCGGCCTCCACGTCGAGGCGGTCGCCGGACGACAGCATGTGGTCCTCGCCGTCGACGTGGAAGATGATCGTCCCGGTCACGCAGTACAGGACCTTGTGGTACGCATGCACATGCGGGGCGTAGGTGTCGCCGGGACCGTTCGACCACCACCGTGGCCTGCCGTGCTGCGCCAGCAGTTGCGCGATCTCGTCCCGTCCGAGCCGCTGCTCGGCGTTCGTCACCCAGGCACCCATGTGCGTCCTCCTACCCCACGGTCGGGTCACCGAGACCTGATCGACAGTGGGCCGGTCGACGTGCGCGACGACACCGCCGCGCAGATCGCCAGATCGGCACTAGGCAGCGCACCAGATCGGACGCACACTCGGATCGGCGTCGACAAGGAGCGCGCATGCGGATGACCCGCGGTCGTTCCTCACCCGGCCGGCTGACACGATGGCCGTTGTGGGCCAAGCCTGCGCTGGCCAT
>DASUUK010000025.1 GCA_036374135.1 Euzebyales bacterium | reverse complement strand
GTACTGCGTCATCCGCTCGCCCCACAAGTACAAGGACTCGCGCGAGCACTTCGAGATGCGCACGCACAAGCGGCTGATCGACATCCACGAGCCGACCCAGAAGACGGTCGACAGCCTGATGCGCCTCGACCTGCCGGCGGGCGTGGACATCGAAATCAAGCTGTAGCAGGGGACACCACCGCCACCTCAAGCAGCAGACAAGACGAGAAGAGACGAACACATGGTGAGAAAAGGGATCTTGGGCACCAAGCTCGGGATGACGCAGGTCTTCACCGACGACAACGAGGTTGTCCCGGTGACGGTCCTGCGTGCCGGACCATGTCCGGTCACCCAGGTGCGTACGAAGGAGCGCGACGGCTATCGAGCGCTGCAGCTCGGCTACGGCCGCGCGCGGCGGACCACCAAGCCGCTGGCTGGTCACTTCGCCGCCGCCGGCGTCGAGCCGACGCGCTACCTGATGGAGGTCCCGTTCGACGACGACCACGAGCCGGGCGACATCATCACCGTCGACATCTTCCGGGTCGGCGAGTTGGTGGACGTCACCGCGCGCTCGAAGGGCAAGGGCTTCTCCGGCACGATGAAGCGGCACGGGTTCGCCGGTCTCGGCGCCTCGCACGGTGCCCACAAGGTGCATCGCGCGCCTGGCGCGATCGGCGCCTGCGCCACGCCGGGAAGGGTGTTCCCCGGGACCCGCATGGCCGGCCGCACCGGCAACGAGCGCGTCACGATCCAGCGCCTGACCATCGCCGGCGTCGACACCGAACGCGGGCTGCTCCTGATCAGGGGTGCGACCCCCGGTGCCAACGGGTCGCTGGTCCTCGTGCGCTCCAGCTCCAAGGCTCCCGCCACCGCAGGAGGTGACGCCTGATGCGCGTCGACGTCTACGACGCCCAAGGGTCCGCGACCGACACGGTCGAGCTCGACCCCGCGCTGTTCGAGGCGCCGGTCAACGTCCCGGTGCTGCACCAGGTCGTGACCGCCCAGCTCGCCGCCGCGCGAGCCGGTACGGCGAAGACCAAGAGCCGCGGCGAGGTTCGCGGCGGCGGTGCCAAGCCGTGGCGGCAGAAAGGCACCGGCCGCGCGCGCCAGGGCTCGATCCGGTCCCCGCAGTGGGCCGGCGGCGGCGTCGCCCACGGACCGACCGGCGAGCAGAACCACCGCAAGCGCGTCAACAAGAAGGTCCGGCGCCTCGCGCTCGCATCGGCACTGTCCGACCGGGCTGGCAGCGGCGACGTCCGCGTCATCCGCGACTTCGGGCTCTCCGAGCCGCGCACGCGCGACGCGGTCGCGCTGCTCGACCGACTCGAGCTGGCGGGCCGCAGCGTGCTGATCGTGCTCGCCGAGCGCGATGACGTGGTCGCCCGCAGCTTCCGCAACCTGCCCTACACCCACGTGCTGACGGCCGGTCAGCTGAACGTCCACGACCTGTTGACCCATGACGTGGTCGTGTTCGCCGAGGCCGCGCTCGACAGCATCGGCGGGGGACGGCGGAGCGCAGCCAACGACGCCGCGGTCGCGTCGGCCGACACCGACGACCGCGGGACGGACGTCGCGGACGCGGCCACCGACGCCGAGGCGACCACCGACGCCGAGCACGCCGACACCGATGGCGACGGCGACGAGGACGAGGAGGGTCAGCAGTGAAGACCCCGCACGACATCATCATCGAGCCGGTCGTCAGTGAGAAGAGCTATGCGCTGCTCGACGACGGCCGCTACACCTTCGTGGTGCACCCCGCGGCGAACAAGACCGAGATCAAGCAGGCCGTCGAGCAGATCTGGGGCGTGCGCGTCCTGAAGGTCAACACGCTCAACCGGCCCGGCAAGCGGGTGCGCTTCGGTCTGGTGCAGGGCCAGCGCAAGCGCACGAAGCGTGCGGTCGTGACGCTGGCCGAGGGTGACGAGATCGACATCTTCGCCTGATCGCGGGCGCAGCCCGGCAGGCGCCACACCGACGGCGGACAGCTTCCGTCGGACTGCAGAACCGAGAGGACGACACCGATGGCCAATCGCAGATACCGCCCCACGACGCCGTCGCGTCGCGGCATGAGCGTGTCCGATTTCGCCACCGTCACGACCGACAAGCCCCTGAAGTCGAAGACGTCGGCGAACCCGAAGAAGGCGGGCCGCAACGCCCACGGGCGCATCACGACCCGACGCCAGGGCGGCGGCCACAAGCGGCGCTACCGTGAGATCGACTTCCGGCGCAACAAGGACGGCGTGCCAGCGACCGTCGCGGAGATCGAGTACGACCCCAACCGCTCGGCTCGCATCGCCCGGCTGCATTACCACGACGGCGAGAAGCGCTACATCCTGGCGCCGCAGGGCCTGCGCGTCGGTGACGTGCTGACGTCCGGTGAGGGTGCGGACATCCAGACTGGCAACGCCCTGCCGCTGCGCAACATCCCGGTCGGCACCGTCGTGCACGCCGTCGAGCTCCGGCCCGGCGGCGGCGCCAAGCTCGGTCGCTCGGCTGGCAACCGCGTGCAGCTGCTGGCCAAGGAGGGGAAGTACGCCGCGCTGCGGCTGCCGTCCGGCGAGATCCGCCGCGTGCTGGCCGACTGCCGTGCGACCGTCGGCACCGTCGGCAACCCCGACCACGAGCTGGTCAACGACGGCAAGGCGGGCCGCTCCCGTTGGCGCGGCAAGCGCCCCAAGGTCCGCGGTGTGGTCATGAACCCGGTCGACCATCCCCACGGTGGGGGCGAGGGCCGCACGTCCGGTGGGCGGCACCCGACCAATCACAAGGGCAAGCCCGAAGGCCGGACCCGGGCCCGCAACAAGGCGTCCGACAAGGACATCATCCGTCGCCGCGGCAAGCGCCGCCGCTGAGCGCGACGCGCGGCGAGCAGCCGAACCCGCCGCGGCCAGACAGCCAGGGGAGCTCGGAAGCTCGCCCCAGATCGAAGTAGGAGACACGCAGCATGCCGCGCAGCTTGAAGAAGGGCCCGTTCGTCGACGCCCACCTGGAGAACAAGATCGCCGTGCTCAACTCGCGCGGCGAGAAGCGGGTCGTCCGCACGTGGTCGCGCCGCTCGGAGATCTCTCCGGAGATGGTCGGCCACACGATCGCGGTCCACGACGGGCGCAAGCACGTCCCGATCTACATCTCCGAGTCGATGGTCGGTCACAAGCTCGGCGAGTTCGCCCCGACACGGGCCATCAAGTGGCGTGGCGCCGGCGAGAAGCAGGCGATGCGCGGCCGCGCCGGCCGACGCTGACGCAGCGGCCGTCACACACAGAAGCGAAAGAGGACGAGACGATGGACGTGAGGGCCAGCGCCCGCTACGTGCGGGTCGCACCGAACAAGGCTCGACAGATCGTGCGGCACATCCGTGGACTGGACGTCGAGCGCGCACGCAGCGTGCTGCAGCTCGAGCCCAAGAACGCGGCCCGGTACGTGCACAAGGTGCTCGAGTCCGCGGTCGCGAATGCGGAGAACAACCACGACCTCGACGCCGACGACCTGGTCGTCACGGCCGCGACCGTCGACGAGGGACCGACCCTGAAGCGCTTCCGGCCACGCGCCATGGGCCGCGCGTACCGGGTCCGCAAGCGCACCAGCCACATCACCATCGTTCTCACGACCGAGGAGCAGTAGCCGTGGGCCAGAAGATCCACCCGTACGGGTTCCGGCTCGGCGTCATCAAGGAGTACAAGTCGCGCTGGTTCGCAGACAAGGAGTATGCGGACTACGTGGCCGAGGACGACCGCGTCCGCAAGTACATCCGTGAGCGCGTCCGCCACTCGGGCGTCAGCCGCATCGACATCGAGCGCACCCGCGACCGGGTCACGATCGACGTGTGGACCGCGCGTCCCGGCATCGTCATCGGGCGCCGTGGGGCGGAGGCCGACGCCATCCGCTCCGCGCTCGAGAAGATGACCGGCAAGCAGATCAAGCTGAACATCCAGGAGGTCAAGACCCCTGAGCTTGACGCGCAGGTCACGGCCCACAACGTGGCCGAGCAGCTGCGTGGCCGGGTCAGCTTCCGCCGTGCGATGCGCCGTGCGACCCAGAACGCGATGAAGGCCGGCGCCAAGGGCGTCCGCGTCCAGTGCTCCGGTCGTCTGGGCGGTGCCGAGATGAGCCGCACCGAGTGGTACCGCGAGGGCCAGGTGCCCCTGCACACCCTGCGCGCCAACATCGACTACGGCTTCGACGAGGCCCGGACGACCTACGGGCGCATCGGCGTCAAGGTGTGGATCTACCGCGGCGAGGTGCTGCCGGACTCGGATCAGCGTCGTGCCCGTGCCCAGCAGCAGCGGCCCAAGCGGGCCGGCCGTGGTCGCGGCAGCTCGCGTCGTTCGGCGCCGACCGCCGGCATGGGTGACATGTCGCAGGAGCGCCGGACCGAGGAGGCCCCGACCGCGCCGCAGTCGGGGCAGCCCGCCACGGTGTCGGCCGACGATCTGCCCGGCACCGCGCCGCAGCCCACCGAGCAGCCGATGCCCGAGACGGCCCCCCAGCAGGCGGTGCCCGAGGCACCGGTGGCCGCCGAGGCCGTGACACCCGAGCAGGACACCGGCCACACCGTGCCGGCCGACTCCGCCGACGCGGCGCGAGCGGCGGACGCCGACGCGCCGCGGCCACCGGCCGCCGATCCGACCCAGGAGTGGGACGCCGCGCTCGCAGAAGAGAACGAGGAGGCCTGACGATGTTGGCACCCAAGCGTGTCCGCTACCGCAAGCAGCACCGCGGGCGCATGCGTGGCAACGCCAAGGGCGGTCACGAGATGGCGTTCGGCGAGTACGGCCTGCAGGCCGTCACGGGCTCGTGGATCACCGCGCGCCAGATCGAGGCGGCCCGTGTCGCCATGACGCGGCACATCAAGCGTGGCGGAAAGGTGTGGATCAACATCTTCCCGCACAAGTCCTACACCAAGAAGCCGGCCGAGACCCGCATGGGGTCGGGCAAGGGCTCGCCCGAGGGGTGGGTCGCCGTGGTAAAGCCCGGGCGGGTCATGTTCGAGCTGTCCGGCGTTCCCGAGGACGTCGCACGCGAGGCCCTGCGCCTGGCGGCGCACAAGCTGCCCGTCAAGTGCCGCTTTCTGACCCGGGATGGTGACTGACATGGATGTCGGTGAACTACGAGAGCTCAACGACGTCGAACTGACCGAACAGCACGACGAGCTGAAGGAGGAGCTGTTCAGCCTCCGGTTCCAGCTCGCGACCGGCCAGCTCGACAACCCCCGGCTGCTCAAGCAGGTGCGGCGCGACATCGCGCGGGTCCTGACGGTCCAGCGCGAACGCGAGATCGCCGCCGCGCGCGAGCACGCGCAGTAGCGCGAAACCCTAGGAGCTACGAGGACGATGACTGACACGTCGACGACGCAGCGTGGTGAGCGCAAGGTCCGCCAGGGCCAGGTGGTCAGCACGGCGATGGACAAGACCGTCGTGGTCGAGATCCAGCGCACGACGACCCACCCGCTGTACCGCAAGATCATCAAGCGGACCGAGAAGTTGCTCGCGCACGACGAGACCAACGACGTCAACACCGGTGACCGCGTGCGCGTCGCCGAGACGCGCCCGCTGAGCAAGCGCAAGAGGTGGCGCGTCGTCGAGGTGATCGAACGAGCGAAGTAGATCGTGAGCGAGGGTGACGCGGTGGCGCCGCTCCGGCTCCAGCAGGGACCCCCGTCCTCGCCTGGGGCTCGGACACCCCGAGTCGCCTCCGCGGCACCATCGCGCCACCCTCGGTCGCCGTCGATCGGTTCGTCGTACGTGAGTAGGAAGAAGAAGGAAGATGATCCAGCAGGAGAGCAGGCTTCGGGTCGCTGACAACACCGGGGCGCGTGAGGTGCTGTGCATCCGTGTGCTCGGTGGGTCGGGGCGGCGCTACGCCTCGGTGGGCGACGAGATCGTCGGCACCGTCAAGCAGGCGGTGCCCGCGGCCGGTGTCAAGAAGGGCGACGTCGTGCGCGCGGTCGTCGTGCGCACCCGCAAGGAGAAGCGGCGTCGTGACGGGTCCTACATCCGCTTCGACGACAACGCATGCGTGCTGATCAACGACCAGGGCGCACCGCGCGGGACCCGCATCTTCGGCCCCGTCGGCCGTGAGCTGCGCGAGCGTCGCTTCATGCGGATCGTCTCGCTCGCGCCGGAGGTGATCTGAGCATGCAACGGATACGAACCGACGACCACGTCCAGGTGATCTCCGGCAAAGACCGTGGCAAGTCCGGCCGTGTGATCGCCGTGTGGCCACGCGAGGACCGGGTGCTGGTCGAAGGCATCAACATGGCGACCAAGCACCGCCGCGTGCAGCGCACGCGCGCCGGTGCGCAGGAGGGCGGCATCATCCACGAGGAGGCGCCCCTGCACCTGTCCAACGTCATGCCGATCTGTGACTCGTGCGACAAGCCGACCCGGGTCGGGTCGCGCGTCGTCGACGGGGTGCGGGTGCGGGTCTGCCGCTCCTGCGACGCAGAGCTGTAGTCATGGGCGGGCCAGCTCGGCTTCGGACCGCTCACCCGCCCACCCTCCAAGGCCCTCCGCCGAGCCGACCCGCCCATGAGTGAGGAACGAACGGACATGAGCACCACAGACACATACACGCCGCGCCTGCGCGAGCGCTACCGCACCGAGGTGCGTGAGCAGCTCAAGAGCACGCTCGGGCTCGACAACGTCATGCAGGTTCCCACGCTGACCAAGATCGTGGTCAACATGGGCGTCGGTGACGCGGTCACCGATCCGAAGGTGATCGACGGCGCGATGCGCGACCTCGCGACCATCACCGGGCAGCAGCCCAGGCTGACGCGTGCCCGCAAGTCCATCGCGGGTTTCAAGCTGCGGCAGGGCATGCCGATCGGCGCGAAGGTCACGCTGCGGGGCGACCGGATGTGGGACTTCTTCGACCGCCTGCTGGCGATCGCGCTGCCCCGCATCCGCGACTTCCGCGGGCTGCCGGCGCGCAGCTTCGACGGACGCGGCAACTACACGTTCGGGGTGACCGAGCAGCTGATCTTCCCGGAGATCGACTACGACTCGATCGACCGCGTGCGCGGCATGGACATCACCATCGTGACGACGGCGACCACCGACGAGCAGGCCCGGGCGTTCCTCGACGCGTTCGGCTTCCCCTTCGTCGGCGGCCGGTCCGCCAGCTAGGCAGGAGCACCCCATGGCCAAGAAGTCGATGATCGCCAAGGCGAAGCGCAAGCCGAAGTTCGGTGTGCGCGCCTACACACGGTGCAACCGTTGCGGGCGGCCCCGCGCGGTGTTCCGCAAGTTCATGCTGTGCCGTGTGTGCTTCCGCGAGCTCGCCCACGAGGGTGAGCTTCCCGGTGTGAGGAAGGCCAGCTGGTGACCGCTTCGTGACCGCGGTGACGCTCCGGCTCCAGCAGGGACCCCGTCCTCGCCTGGGGCTCGGACACCCCGAGTCGCCTTCGCGACACCGCGGTCACGGCGCTCCCGTCGCCGCGGCGTGGGCGGGCGAGCGGGCGCAGCAACGGCAGAGCATTCAGTAGTAGGTAGGTGAGAGGGAAGCGTTCCTGCTTCGGCGGGCGAACCCCGAGGAGATGAAGCAACGATGATGACCGATCCGGTGGCGGACATGCTGACGCGCATCCGCAACGCCAACATCGCGTACACCGAGCAGCTCGAGATGCCCTCGTCCAAGCTCAAGGCCGCACTGGCCGACATCCTCAAGCAGGAGGGCTACATTCGGGACTACGCCGTCGAGCCGACCAGGCCGCAGGCGACTCTGAAGATCGCGCTCAAGTACACCAAGGACCGCGAGCGGGCGCTGACCGGCGTGCGTCGCATCTCGAAGCCGGGCCTGCGGGTCTACGCGAAGCGCCACGAGGTGCCGCGCGTGCTCGGGGGTCTGGGCACCGCCATCATCTCGACCTCGTCCGGACTGATGACCGATCGCGCGGCCCGCCAGGCGGGCGTCGGTGGCGAGGTCGTCGCGTACGTCTGGTAACGGTCGCGGACGACGGAGAAGGAAGCAGATCATGAGTCGGATCGGCAAGGAGCCAGTACCCATCCCGAGCGGGGTGGACGTCACGCTGGCCGACGACCGCGTCACCGTGAAGGGCCCCAGGGGCGAACTGTCCGAGGCGGTGCCCGAGGGCATCGACGTGACCGTCGAGGACGGTCAGGTCGTCGTGACCCGTGTGAGCGACGCCCGCGAGCACAGGTCGCTCCACGGTCTGGTGCGATCGCTGATCGCCAACATGGTGACCGGTGTGACCGACGGCTACAGCAAGAGCCTCGAGATCGTGGGCGTCGGCTACCGCGCGCAGGCGCGGGGCAACGACGGCCTGACCATCCAGGCCGGCTACAGCCACGCCGTCGAGGTCACCGCGCCCGAGGGCGTCACGTTCGAGGTTCCGTCGCCGACGAAGATCACGGTGCGCGGCGCCAGCAAGCAGGTCGTCGGCCAGGTCGCCGCGAACATCCGGGCGATCCGCAAGCCCGAGCCCTACAAGGGCAAGGGCATCCGCTACGCGGGCGAGCACGTCCGTCGCAAGGCCGGCAAGGCCGCGGGCATCTAGGAGCGTCAACGATGGCTACCACAAGCAGGCAGCAGGCGCGCGTGCGCCGCCACCAGCGGGCACGCTCGCGCGTCCGCGGTACGGCAGAGCGTCCACGCCTCGTCGTGTTCCGGTCCAACACCGGGATCTACGCGCAGGTCGTCGACGACGACCGCGGTCACACCCTGGTCGCGGCGTCGACCGCCGACGACGTCACCGCCGACGGCGACGGCAAGATCGGTGCCGCGAAGGGCGTCGGCAAGCTGGTCGGCCAACGCGCGCTCGACGCCGGCATCACCAAGGTCGTGTTCGACCGCGGGGGCAACCGGTACCAGGGGCGCGTCGCCGCACTGGCGGACGGCGCCCGCGAGGCCGGGCTCGAGTTCTGACGACGCGATCGACCGGGACGCACACCGACACTGAACGACCGGCTTCGCCGGACAGGAGACAGACATGGCAGCAGGAGGCAGCAGCCGCGGCCGCGGACGCGGCCGGGGGCGCGAAGAGGAGCGCAACCCCTACGAGGAGAAGGTCGTCGCGATCAACCGCGTCGCCAAGGTGGTCCGCGGAGGCCGCCGCTTCTCCTTCACGGCGCTCGTCGTCGTCGGCGACCTCAATGGCACGGTCGGGGTCGGGTACGGCAAGGCGAAGGAGGTGCCCGCGGCGATCCAGAAGGGCGTCGAGGAGGCCAAGAAGAACTTCTTCGAGGTCCCGATGATCCAGAAGACGATTGTCCACGGCGTGATCGGGCACAGCGGCGCCGGCAGGGTGCTGCTCAAGCCGGCGGCTCCCGGTACCGGTGTGATCGCCGGTGGAGCGGTCCGGGCCGTGCTCGAGTGCGCCGGCATCAGTGACGTGCTCGCCAAGTCGATGGGCACCGCCAACGCCATCAACGTCGTGCACGCCACCGTCGACGCGCTCAAGTCGCTCAAGCGTCCCGAAGAGGTGGCGCGCCTGCGCGACGTCGACCTCGAGGAGATCCTGCCGAGCAAGATGCTCGCGAACATGCGGGCGTCCTAGCCGCAGCGACCACGCCAGGAGGACGCGATGACCGACGTCGTCGAGATCACACAGGTCCGCAGCACCATCGGTGCGCAGGCCGCGCAACGGCGGACGCTGCGGGCCCTCGGCCTGCGGCGGATCCACCACACCGTAACCCAGCCGGACCGGCCAGAGATCCGCGGCATGCTGGCCGCTGTGGCGCACCTCGTCGAGGTGCGCCGGCCCGGTGACGACGCCCCGATGGGGCTCGAACCCGGTCAGGAGCCGACCAGTGCGGACGACGGGGCGTCGGCGTCCGCGTAACGTCTGCGACAGGGCACACGAAGTCAGTGATAGGTCACCGAAATGAAGCTCCATCATCTGAAGCCCGCACCCGGGGCGCACCGCAAGCGCACCCGTAAGGGTCGCGGCGAGGCGGCCGGCAAGGGCAAGACGGCCGGTCGTGGCACGAAGGGCACCGGCGCGCGCGGCACGATGCGCATCGGGTTCGAGGGCGGCCAGACGCCGCTCCAGCAGCGCCTGCCCAAGCTGCCCGGGTTCACCCCGCGCAACCGCGTCGAGTACGCGACCGTCAACGTCGGCCGTCTGGGTGACGTCTTCGAGGACGGCGCCGAGGTCGGGCCCGATCAGCTCCGTGAGGCGGGCCTGGTCCGTCGCGGCTCGGCACCGGTCAAGGTGCTGGGAGACGGCGAACTCTCGATCGCGCTGGTGGTATCGGCGCACGCCTTCTCGGCGTCGGCCGAGCGCAAGATCAGCGAGGCCGGGGGTCGTACCGAGCTCGTGGCCCGGCACGCATCGGCACACACGTCGTCGTAGACGCGAAGGGCACGCCATGCTGAGCGCATTCGTCAACGCGTTCAAGATCCGCGATCTGCGTACCAAGATCCTGTTCACGCTCGTGATCATCGCGGTCTACCGGCTGGGATCCTTCATCCCTACGCCCGGTGTGGACTCGGGTGCGCTCCGGCAGCTGATCGAGCAGTCCGCGGCCACGGGCGCCGCGCAGATCATCAACCTGTTCTCCGGTGGCGCGTTCACCCAGCTGGCGGTGTTCGCGCTCGGCATCATGCCGTACATCACGGCGAGCATCATCATGCAGCTGCTGACGGTGGTGATCCCGCGTCTGGAGGAGTGGCAACAGGAGGGCGAGTCCGGCGCAAAACGGATCAACCAGTGGACGCGCTATCTCACTGTGGGGATCGCCGTGCTGCAGTCGACGACGTTGATCACGGTGATCCAGTCAGGCGGTGGTGCGGGCGCCGGCGCGCTGTTCGGCGGTGCATCACTGCCCCCAGGCGTGAACCTCATCCCAGACGATTCGCTCGGCATGCGGGCGTTGATGGTGCTGACGCTGACCGCCGGCACCGCGTGCATCATGTGGCTCGGTGAGCTGATCACGTCCCGCGGCGTCGGCAACGGCATGTCGCTGATCATCTTCGTCGCGATCATCTCGGAGCTGCCCAGCCAGGGCAACCAGATCCTGCAGTCGTCGGGTCCTGTCGTGTTCGCCGTCGTGCTGCTGGTCGCCCTGCTGCTCATCGTCGGCGTGGTCGTCGTCGAGCAGGGGCAGCGCCGGATCCCCGTGCAGTACGCGCGACGCCAGATCGGCAGCCGTAGCTACGGCGGGAACTCGACGTACATCCCGCTGAAGGTCAACCAGTCGGGCGTGATCCCGATCATCTTCGCGTCGTCGATGCTGTACGTGCCGGTGCTGGCCGCGTCGATCTTCTCGGAGCAGACCTGGCTCGTGAACTTCGTCGACCGGTACCTGTCCGGTCAGAACATCAACGTGGTCTACGTCCTCACCTACTTCGTGCTCGTCGTCTTCTTCGCGTACTTCTACACCGCGATCACGTTCAACCCGATCAACGTCGCGGACAACATGAAGAAGTACGGCGGCTTCATCCCAGGGATCCGCCCCGGCCAGCGCACCGCTGAGGAGCTCGATCGCGTGATCACGCGCCTCACGCTGCCCGGGTCGCTGTACCTGGCGACGCTGGCGATCCTGCCGTTCCTGGCACTGGGCATCGCCGGCGTGCCGTTCCCGTTCGCGGGAGCGACGCTGCTGATCGTCGTCGGCGTCGGCCTCGAGACGATGAAGCAGATCGAGAGCCAGATGATGCAGCGCCACTACGAGGGCTTCCTGCGGCGCTAGGGAGTAGCAGATGCGACTGATCCTGTTCGGACCGCCGGGCGCCGGCAAGGGCACCCAGGCGTCGGCGCTGGTGGAGCGCTACGACGTGATCCACGTCTCGACCGGCGACATCTTCCGTGCCAACGTCAGTGACGCGACCGAGCTTGGGCTGAAGGCGAAGGAGTACATGGACGCCGGCAAGCTGGTCCCCGACGACATCGTCATCGCGATGGTCGACGACCGACTGCGCCGCGACGATGTCGCTGACGGGTTCCTGCTCGACGGCTTCCCACGCACCGAGGGTCAGGTCGAGGCCCTCGACGAGACCCTCGAGGACACCGGCCATCGCCTCGACGCCGTGATCCGGCTGATCGTCGATGACGACGAGGTGACCAAGCGGCTGTTGCAGCGGGCCGAGGAGCAGGGTCGCAGCGACGACACCGAGGACGCGATCGTCAACCGGCTCGAGCAGTACAAGGCCGACACCGAGCCCGCCGTCACCGCGTACCGCCGACGCGGGATCCTGCACGACGTCGACGGCGAGGGCACGATCGCCGAGGTGCGTGAGCGCGTGCTGGCCGCGGCCGCGCAGGCCGAACGCTCATGAGCCGCGCTGTGGGGCAGCCATGATCGTCCGCAAGTCACCGGCCGAGATCGAGCTCATGGCGCGGGCCGGCAAGGTGATCGCCCACCTGCACGAAGTGCTGCGCGACGCGGTCGCCCCGGGTGTGACGACCGCGCAGCTCGACGAGATCTCCGCGCGCGAACTGCGCGCCGCCAATGCTGTTCCCTCGTTCCTCGGCTACGGCGGGACGGCGGGACGCCCTCCGTTCCCGGCGACGCTGTGCACATCGATCAACGCCGAGATCGTGCACGGGATCCCGTCACCCAGGGTCATCCTGCGGGCCGGCGATCTCATCAAGATCGACGCCGGCGCGATCGTGGACGGCTACCATGCCGACTCGGCCGTCACCTGGATCGTCGGCGGTGACGACACCGTTGCGTCCGAGGTGCGCGACCTGGTCGCGCGGACGCGCAGCGGGCTGTGGGCGGGACTGAGCAGAGCGGCACCCGGCAACCGGCTCGGCGACATCTCCGCGGCCGTGCAGTCGCACGCGGACCCGCACGGCTACGGCGTCGTGCGTGAGTACGTCGGTCACGGCATCGGTCGCGCGCTGCACGAGGATCCACACGTACCCAACTACGGTCGCGCGGGCCGTGGTCCCCGGCTGATGGAGGGCCTGGTCATCGCCGTCGAACCGATGTTCAACCTGGGCACGCACGAGACCGAGGTGCTGGCGGACGGCTGGACCGTCACGACGGCCGACGGGCACCTGTCGTCGCACTGGGAGCACACGGTGGCGATCACCGCCGACGGCCCACGTGTCCTGACCGCGCGCAGCGACGAACCGGAATGGCCGCTGCGTGAGCCCGAGCTCGTGCCGACCGCCAACGTCGGCAGCTGAGCCGGTGGAAGGCGGTCACGGTGCCTGCTAGTCTGTCTGGACGGCCCTGTTGTCGGTCGTGCGCGCATTTCCGCGGCAGCATGTCGGTCCGGAGCAGCGTTCCGCACCGTGTCAGGAAGCGCGCGATCGGTGACGTGGGGCCATTCGTGCTGTCCGCCCCTCGATCAGACGTCGACGTGACGCCTCGCGTGGGGTGCGCGCCGGAAGGACAGCCGGGAGCCGGTCCGGCCGGCATGGTCGTGGACCGCTTTGACGCAGGAGGAGCACGGTGAAGGTACAGCCATCGGTCAAGCGCATCTGTGAGAAGTGCCGCATCATCCGGCGGCACGGACGCGTGATGGTCATCTGCTCGAACCCGCGTCACAAGCAACGCCAGGGTTGACCGACCGCGGGTCGGCCTGCACGGGTCGCCCGCTCACGCTCGACGGCCTGGAAGACCACGACACACCCGACAGACACGACGTCTGGCGCATCGCCGGACAGGAGTAGGACATGGCACGGATCGCAGGCGTTGACCTCCCGCGCGACAAGCGCGTCGAGATCGGGTTGACCTACGTCTACGGCATCGGCCGCACGCGGTCGATCAGTACGCTCGCCGCCACCGGCATCGACCCCAACATCCGGGTCCGCGACCTCGACGAGGGCCAGGTCAAGCAACTGCGCGACCACATCGAGGCCAACTACCAGGTCGAAGGTGACCTGCGGCGCGAGGTGGCGCAGAGCATCAAGCGCAAGGTCGACATCGGCAGCTACCAGGGCATCCGGCACAGGAGGGGCCTGCCGGTCCGCGGTCAGCGCACCCACACGAACGCCCGGACCCGCAAGGGCCGTCGCCAGGCCGTCGGCGGGATCAAGAAGAAGCAGAGGAAGCACTGATGGCACAGCAGCGATCGGGCAAGGGCGCGCGGCGGCAGCGCAAGAAGGACCGCCGCACCGTCTCCCACGGCCAGGCGCACATCAAGAGCTCGTTCAACAACACGATCATCACCATCACCGACCAGTCCGGTGGGGTGCTGGCGTGGTCGTCGGGTGGCAACGTCGGGCAGAAGGGCAGCCGCAAGTCGACGCCGTTCGCCGCGCAGCTCGCCGCCGAGCAGGCAGCCAAGGGCGCCGCCGAGTACGGCGTGACCAAGGTCGATGTGTTCGTCCGTGGGCCCGGCTCTGGTCGCGAGACCGCCATCCGCTCGCTGGCCGCCAACGGGCTGGAGGTCGCCGCCATCAAGGACGTGACCCCGATCCCGCACAACGGCTGCCGTCCCCCGAAGCGTCGCCGCGGCTGACGCCCACGCACGACGAGATCACGAGGAATCATGGCACGGTACACCGGACCCACCTGCAAGCGCTGCCGCCGCGAGCGCACGCAGATCTGCGAGAGCCGCAAGTGCGCGGCCGAGAAGCGCCCGTACCCACCCGGGGAGCACGGCCGCGGCCGCATCCGCGAGAGTGAGTACCTGCTCCAGCTCCGCGAGAAGCAGAAGGCGCGCTACATCTACGGCGTGCTCGAGAAGCAGTTCCGCAACTACTACAAGAAGGCGGCTACGCGTCCCGGTCTGACCGGTGTCAACCTGCTGGTGGCGCTCGAGACGCGGCTCGACAACGTCGTGTTCCGCGGAAGCCTCGCGCGCACGCGGCCGGAGGCCCGGCAACTGGTGTCGCACCGTCACGTGCAGGTCAACGGGCGCACGGTCAACATCCCGTCGTACGCGGTCCGGCCCGGTGACGTCGTCACCATCCGCACCAAGAGCCGCGACATCGTGCCGGTGCTCGGTGCGCTCGAACTGCAGGGAAGCCGCCAGATGCCGCCGTGGTTGTCACTCGATCCCGACAAGCGGCAGATCTCCGTGCTCGACATGCCGGACCGTCGTCACATCGACGTGCCCGTGCAGGAGCAGTTGATCGTCGAGCTCTACTCGAAGTAACGCCTGAAGAGTCCGCTGGCCACACCGGTCGCCGCTGACCCGCCGGAACCTTCCGGACGCGGTCGCCGACACCCGGCTGGACCAGCGATACCGTCACCGTCAAGGAGGCGACGACGTGCTGATCGTTCAGCGCCCCACCATCGGCGAACAGACCCTCGAGGAGGGTCAGCGTTCGCTGTTCAGCATCGAACCACTCGAGCCGGGATTCGGGTACACGCTCGGCAGCAGCCTGCGACGCACGCTGCTGTCGTCGATCCCGGGTGCCGCCGTGACCAGCGTGCGCATCGAGGGCGTGCTCCACGAGTTCAGCTCGATCGAAGGCGTCAAGGAGGATGTCACCGACATCATCCTCAACCTCAAGGACCTCGTGCTGCGCTCGCACAGTGACGAGCCGGTCGAGATCTTCCTCGGCGGTGAGGGCCCCGGTGAGATCACCGCGGACTTCATCACGGCGCCGGCAGAGGTCGAGATCCTCAACCGCGACCTGCACATCGCCACGCTCAACCGGCGTGGCCGCGTCGAGATGTACCTGACGGTCGAGCGCGGCCGCGGCTACGTGTCGGCCGAGCGCAACAAGCGGACCGACCAGCCGATCGGTGTGATCCCGATCGACTCGATCTACTCGCCGGTGCTGCGCGTCACCTACCGCGTCGAGGCGACGCGTGTCGAGCAGATGACCAACTACGACCGGTTGATCCTCGACGTCGAGACCAACGGCTCCGTGACACCGGCAGAGGCGCTGTCGAGCGCCGGTGCCACGCTGCAGGACCTGTTCGGCCTGTTCAGCGAGTTCGAGGAGTCCGGTCCCGGTGGCCTGGCGATCGGCGAGGACCCCGCGAGCCTGGGTCCGACGTCGCCCGACCTGCTGCTGCCGATCGAGGACCTCGACCTGTCGGTGCGGTCGTACAACTGCCTGAAGCGCGAAGGTGTCGCGACCGTCGGCGAACTGGTCCAGAAGACGGAGCAGGATCTGCTCGACATCCGCAACTTCGGGCAGAAGAGCATCGAAGAGGTGAAGGGCAAGCTCCAGGAACTGGGGCTGTCGCTCGCGGACTACGGCGGATACCCCGGCTGACGCCTGTCCGGGCCGCGGGGTGCCGCTGGCGCCTTCCGACTCCGGCAGGGACCCGTCCTCGCCCGGGGCTCGGACACCCCGAGTCGCCTCCACGCACCACCGGCACCCCGCTGTCGGTGACCGCCGCCGGAGCCGGTCCCGACCGGCCCTCGAGCGGTCGCACAGCACGTCGGCCCGAAGTCGCGAACGTCGAGCAGTAGAAGAGGAAGAGGAATGCCGAAGCCGAGGAAGGCTGGGAGGTTCGGGGGGAGCCCCGGACATCACAACCTGATGATGGCCAACCTGGCGACAGAGCTGTTCCGGCACGGCCGGATCCGCACCACGCACGCCAAGGCCAAGACGGTCCAGCCGATCGCGGAGCGGATGATCACCCTCGCCAAGCGCGGCGACCTGCACAGCCGTCGCCAGGTGCTGCAGGTCATCCGCGACAAGGATGTCGTGCACCGGCTCTTCACCGATGTCGGTCCCGCATTCAGCGAGCGCAACGGCGGCTACACCCGCGTCCTGCGGCTCGGTGCGCGCAAGGGAGATGCGGCGCCCATGGCCCTGATCGAGCTCGTCGACGACGTGGCCGGTGGCGAGGCGACCGACGGCGACGACAGCCGACGTCGTCGGTGGAGCCTGCGTCGCCGTCGCGAGGAGGCGGACGCTGCGCCGACCGCCGCGCGCGTCGACGACGAGGACCTCGTCGACGAGGACGACATCGTCGACGAGGATGAGCAACTCGACGACGACGACGTCGCGGATGCGGACAGCGAGGACACAACGGTCAACATCGCGACCGCCAACCAGGGCGCGGTCGTGCCCGAGATCGCGGCCGCCGACGAGGTCGACGACGCGTCGGACACCGATGACGACGCGGACGACGACGAGGACGACTGAGCGCATGACGACCGGGCCGTGACGCAGGATCGTCCGGCCCCGTCGGCGTCGGACACCTCCGGCGCCACCGCGACCGCGCGCGTGCGTGTCGACCTCGCCTACGACGGTGCGGAGTTCCACGGCTTCGCACGACAGCCGGATCAGGTCACGGTCCAGGGCGCCCTCGAGGATGCGTTGGCACGACTGACCGGCGCTGCGGTCAGCACGGTCTGCGCAGGCCGCACCGACGCCGGCGTGCACGCCTTGGCGCAGACCGTGCACCTGGACGCCCCGCGGGACAGCCGGCTGCTCCGGGACCTCGACCGCGCCCGCGCCGCGCTGGACGCGATGTGCGGGCCGTCGATCACGATCTGGCGTGTGCGCCGCGTCCCGGGGTCGTTCGATGCGCGGTTCTCCGCGACCCAGCGTCGCTACCGGTACCGGCTCTGCGACCACGACGCGATGGCGCCGCTGTGGCGCCACGACACCTGGCACGTCGGCGCCCCGCCGCTGGACGTCGAGGCCATGCACGCCGGTGGGCAGGCCCTCGTCGGCGAGCACGACTTCAGCTCGTTCTGCCGCCGCCGGGACGGTCAGCACCTGATCCGACGGATCGATGACCTCCGCGTCCACCGTCTGCGCGCCGGCCTCGTGGCCGTCGACGTCGCGGGACGTGCGTTCTGTCACCAGATGGTCCGCTCGGTCACCGGTTGTCTGGTCGCCGTCGGTCGAGGCCGGCGTCCCGCCGCCTGGCCCGCCGATGTCCTGGCGGCACGCGACCGCCAGGTCGTGGGCCAGGTCGCCCCGCCGCACGGCCTGACCCTGACCGCCGTCCGGTATGCGTAGCGCCCCGTATCGTTGGGGAGCCGGATCGCGCCGTGGGGAGAGTTCGGGTTGCTGGTGTTGACAGGTCTCCCCGGTCGGGGCGTGTCGGGATCTGGGTGGGGAGAGTTCGGGTTGCTGGTGTTGACAGGTCTCCCCGGTCGGGCGTGTCGGGGCCGAGGGGGACCTGCTATGCTGGTCCCTCGCGGCAGCGCCTCTCGTCCGCTGCCCACTCGGCTTCGCGGGCCACGGCTCCACGAACCACCTGTACAGCCGGCCGCAGCGCCGGGCCGCTGCATCAGCACCTCATCTTCGGACGGTCAGACCCTCATGCGCACCTACTCACCCCGCCCCGCCGACATCGACCGCGCGTGGTACGTGGTCGACGCGCAGGACGAGATCCTGGGCCGGCTGGCCTCGCGGGTCGCACACATCCTTCGCGGCAAGCACAAGCCCATGTACGCGCCGCACATGGACGTCGGCGACCACGTCATCGTCATCAACGCCGCCGGTGTGCAACTGACCGGGAGCAAGGGCTCGCAGTCGCTGGCGTACCGCCACTCGGGCTTCCCCGGTGGGCTGAAGTCGGTGCCGTTCGCCCGGCTGCTGGCGGAGACGCCCGAGAAGCTGGTCGAGCGCGCCGTGCGGGGCATGCTGCCCAAGACCAGCCTCGGCCGGAGCATGATGAGCAAGCTCAAGGTCTACCCGGGTGCGGAGCACCCGCACGCCGCGCAGCAGCCGCAGCCGCTGCCGGACCACCTCGCCTGACACACCGCTGACCCCGTAAAGGAACGACGAGGACGATGGCAAAGATCTTCACAGGCCGGCGCAAGACGTCGGTGGCCCGTGTGCGGCTCGAGCGTGGATCCGGCAAGTTCATCCTGAACGGCCGCCCGCTGGAGGACTACTTCCCGACCGAGACCCTCCAGGGTCTCGTCCGCGAACCGTTCGACGTGACCGAGTCGGCCGGTCAGTTCGACGTGGTCGCCCGGATCCATGGCGGTGGGACGACCGGGCAGGCCGGTGCGCTGCGGCTGGGCATCGCCCGGGCACTCGAGGACGAGGAGCCGGACTGGCGCGCCCCGCTCAAGTCGGCGGGTCTGCTGACGCGGGACCCGCGCAAGGTCGAGCGGAAGAAGTACGGACTGAAGAAGGCGCGCAAGGCTCCGCAGTACAGCAAGCGCTGACAGCGCCGTGGGCCAGCTGTTCGGCACGGACGGCATCCGTGGGGTCGCCAACACCGAGTTGACCCCCGAGCTCGTCGTCGGCCTCGGACGTGCCCTCGTCCGCACGCTGCGTGAGGAGGGCACGGACCGCCCGAAGGTCCTGGTCGGCCGCGACCCTCGAGCCTCGGGCGAGATGCTCGAGGCGGCCCTGGTCGCCGGGGTCACGTCGGCCGGCGGTGATGTGATCGGCGTCGGCGTCATGCCGACCCCGGGCGTAGCCTTCCTGACCGCCGAGGCCAGCAGCGCTGACGCAGGTGCGATGATCTCGGCCAGCCACAACCCCGTCGAGGACAACGGCATCAAGTTCTTCGGTCCTCAGGGCGGCAAGCTGACCGATGCGGAGGAGGACCGCGTCGAGCAGTTGCTGCAGTGGGTGGCCGACGACCGCCCGGTGGGCGCCCACATCGGACGGTTCAGACGCGATCACGAGCTGTTGGTGCGCTACGTCGATCACCTCGTCGCGGCCTGTGACGTCAGCCTGTCGGACCTGCACGTGGTCGTGGACTGTGCGAACGGGGCGGCCTCGAACGTGGCACCGTTCGTCCTGCGCCGGCTCGGCGCGACCGTCGAGGTGCTCAACGCCAAGCCGGACGGCACGAACATCAACGCCGGCTGCGGATCGACCCGCCCCGACGTCATCTGTGACGCCGTCGTCGCGACCGGCGCCGACATCGGGTTGTCGCACGACGGCGACGCCGACCGGCTGATCGCCGCGGACCACACCGGTGCCGTGGTCGACGGCGACGTGATCCTGGGGATCCTGGCAGCGGACCGGCAGCGCAGCGGCGGGCTCGACGCCGTCGTGACCACCGTCATGACCAACCTCGGGTTCACGATCGCGATGAAGACCCTCGGCATCGAGGTCATCCAGACGAAGGTGGGCGACCGCTACGTCCGCGAGGCGATGCTTGCGGGCGGTCACCCGATCGGCGGCGAGCAGTCCGGCCACATCATCCTCACCGACTACGCGACGACCGGCGACGGGGTCCTGACCGCGGTGCGGTTGCTGTCGGTGCTGGCGCGGTCGCGCACCACGCTGCACGAGCTCGCGAAGGTCATGCGGCGGATGCCCCAGGTGCTGCGCAACGTCTCCGGTGTCGACCGCGATCGGCTGGACGACGCCCAGACCGTGTGGCGCGCTGTCGACGCCGAGTCCGCTGCGCTGGGCGATCACGGGCGGGTGCTCGTCCGTGCGTCGGGCACCGAGCCCGTCGTCCGCGTGATGGTCGAGGCCGACAGCGAGGAGCGTGCGGGCGAGGTGGCCGACCGCCTCGTGAAGGTGGTCGACGACGAGCTCAGCCTCGCCTGAGCCTGCCGGGCCGCCGGAGGATGGGCAACGCGCCCGGGTACCGCGCCGCGCGTCCCTCGTACGCCCGGCCCGCGACCATGATGACCACGGCCATCCACGCGACCACGAACACAGCCACGACCGTCGGAGGCGTCGGCAGGGTGATCAACACCAGAGCGTACGCCAGTACCGACAGGTGGAAGTTGAGCGCTTCGCGCGCATGGCGTGCCACGAACGGGTCACGGCCGTGGAGGATCAGCCACGCGACCGACGGGCCGGCCAGGCCGAAGGTCATCGACAGGGACAGGAAGAAGCCGACGGCGGTCGACAGGTGCACCATCATCGCGAGCGAACGCGATGAGAACTGGGGCAGCGGCGCGTCCGACGCCGCCGCGCTCACACCGGTCTCCGTGAGCCGATCACCATCCCACAGTACCGGCCGCAGGGGGCGGGCACGGCGCGCGTGCCAGGTGGGTGACCGTTTCGCACGCGCGCTGTGGAGACGCCGGTGACCGATGTCGGTGGAGCAGGTGCGACGGGACCCGTCGTCGCGCTCGCGGGCGGCGTCGGCGCGGCGCGGTTCCTTCAGGGACTGGTGCGTATCGTGCCGGCGGATGCGCTGACGGTCGTCGTCAACACCGGCGACGATCTGATGCTGCACGGCCTGCACGTGAGCCCGGATCTCGACACGATCGTCTACACGCTCGGTGGCGGCGTCCACCCGGACCAGGGCTGGGGCCGTGCCGACGAGCGTCACACGGTCGCCGGCGAGCTCGCGGAGCGCTACGGCGTGCCGTCGTGGTTCACGCTCGGGGACCGCGATCTGGCCACCCACCTGCTGCGGACCGGCATGCTCGCCGACGGCGCGACGCTGTCGGAGGCGACCGCGCGGATCGCCGCCGCATGGGGGCTCGGCCTGCGGCTGCTGCCGATGACCGACGACCCGGTCGCGACGATGATCGACACGACAGATGGGCGCAGCCTGCACTTCCAGCGCTGGTGGGTCGGCGAGCACGCACGCGCCGAGGTCGCCGCGGTGCGTCTGGACGGTGCCGACCGCGCGCGACCCGCACCGGGCGTGCTCGAGGCGCTCGAGGCTGCGTCGGTGGTCGTGCTGTGCCCGTCGAACCCGGTCGTATCGATCGGCACGATCCTGCAGGTCCCGGGCATCCGGGACGCGCTGGTCGCCCCGACCGTCGTCGGTGTGTCGCCGATCGTCGGTGGTCGGGTCGTGCGGGGGATGGCCGACCGGCTGCTGCCCGCGGTCGGTGCCGATGTGTCGGCGGGCGCGGTCGCGCAGTTGTACGCCGACGTCCTCGACGGGTGGGTGATCGACGACACCGATGCCGCGGAGGCGGAGGACATCGCCGCCTCGGGCGTGGGTGTGCGCGTCACCGACACGATCATGCGCACCCGCGAGATCGCCGCCGACCTGGCGCGCACGGCGCTGGACCTGGGCGCGGAGGTGGCGCGGCGATGACGGACGCGGCGACCACGTGCGTCACGGCAAGGGTGCGCGCGCTGACCGCAGCTCCGGAGGCCGTGTGAGCGCCGGGTCGCTGACCGTGCTGCCGGTCGACGGCATGCCCGAGGTCGTCGAGGGCGACGATCTCGCGGCGTTGATCGCAGCGCGGATCCACCTGGAGGACCACGACGTGGTGCTGGTCGCGTCCAAGATCGTCAGCAAGGCCGAGGGCGCCGTGGTGCAGCCGCGCGAGGGCGAGACGCTGGCCCGGGTCCTTGCCCGGGCCGTGGCGGACCAGGCGGTCCGCGTCGTGGCCGACGCGCCGTGGGTGACGGTCGTCGAGACCCGGCACGGGTTCGTGTGCGCCAACGCCGGCGTCGACGCGTCCAACGTGTCCGGTGACGCGGTCGCGGTGCTGCCGCCCGACCCGGACGCCAGTGCGGCCGCGCTGCGCGCGGGCCTGCGCGACGTCATGGGTGTCGACGTGGGGGTCATCATCTCCGACACCTTCGGCCGACCATGGCGGATGGGCCAGACCGACGTCGCGCTCGGCGTCGCCGGCGTGCCCGCGCTGCGGTCGGAGATCGGCGCACGTGACCGACACGGCGGGATGCTGCGGGTCACCGAGTCGGCCATCGCCGACGAACTCGCGGGTGCCGCCGACCTCGTCCGCGACAAGGGCGCGGGCGTGCCTGTCGTGGTCGTCCGCGGCCTGGCGTACGCGCCCGACGACGACGCCAGCGGTCGCGATCTGCTGCGACCGGCGGAGACGGATCTGTTCCGCCGTGGCCGGGGCGGCCTGACGGCGGCGTTGGTCTCCGAACCGGCGCGGTTCACGGGCCCGGTCGACCACCGTGACCTGTGGACGGTGCAGGCGGCGGTCGAGGCGATCTGCGGCGGCGGCATCCGCATCCGGGCCCGGCGCCGGGAAGACCGGGAACCCGGCACCGAGCTGGCGATCGACGCCGACACGCCGTCGTTGGCGGGCGTCGCGGCCGGTGTGACAATCGCCCTGCTCGTCGACCTAGGCTATGGTGCTGTTCTGGTCGAGGCCTCGATCGCACTGACGATCCGGGCGGGACGTGCAGGTGCCGGGGCCTGACAGCCAGACATCGACGTCTGCACCGAGGAAGCGACATGTGCGGAATCATTGGATACACCGGCACCTCGCCGGTGGTCGACATCCTGGTGAACGGGCTGGAGACGCTCGAGTACCGCGGGTACGACTCGTCCGGCATCGCGGTCGTGACCGGCAACGGCGACCCGCGGGTGCGGGTGGTCAAGCGTGCCGGAAAGCTGGCGAACCTGCGTGAGGTCCTGGAGGGGACCTGGATCGAAGGCACGACCGGCATCGGTCACACCCGCTGGGCCACGCACGGTGAGCCCAACGACCGCAACGCCCACCCGCATCAGGACCACTCGGGTGACCTGGCGATCATCCACAACGGCATCTTCGAGAACTTCGCCGAGCTGCGGGCCGAGCTGGCCGACAGGGGCCACGAGTTCATGTCCGACACCGACACCGAGGTGATCGCGCACCTGATCGGCGCGAGCTACGACGGTCCGGACGGCCCGACGGCGCTGGCCGACGCGGTCCGCGCGGCGCTGCGACGCGTCGACGGTGCCTTCGCGATCGCCGTCGTCGACCGTCGGTCGCCTGACGCGATCGTGACGTCGCGTCGCGAGGCGCCGCTGGTACTCGGCCACCTCGACGGGGCGAGCCTGCTGTCCTCCGATGTCGCCGGCCTGATCGCCCACACCCGTGACGTCGAGGCGTTGCTCGACGATCAGGTGGCGACGCTTACGCCAGGCGGCATCTCGGTGACGGACCTCGACGGCGCGCCCAGCGAAGGACACCGCTACACCGTTGACTGGGACGTCGACATCGCCGAGAAGCAGGGCTACCCCCACTTCATGCTCAAGGAGATCCACGAGCAGCCAGGCGCTCTGCGGGAGACGCTGCTGGGTCGCACGCGCGACGGGGCGATCGTGCTGGACGAGCAGCGCCTCGACGACGACGACTTCCGCCACCTCGACAAGATGTACGTGGTCGCCTGCGGCACGAGCTACCACGCAGGCATGGTCGCCAAGTACGCGCTGGAGCACTGGGCCCGGGTGCCGGTCGAGGTGGAGATCGCCAGCGAGTTCCGCTACCGCGACCCGATCCTGACGCCCCACACCGTGGTCGTCGCGATCAGCCAGTCCGGCGAGACGGCCGACACGCTGGCCGCCGCAGCCCACGCCCGCGTGCAACGTGCCAAGGTCGTGGCGATCAGCAACGTCGTCGGCAGCTCGTTGGCGCGCGAGGCCGACGCCGTGCTCTACACGCGGGCCGGGCCCGAGATCGCAGTGGCCTCGACCAAGGCGTTCACCACGCAGATCCTGGCGCTCGAGCTGCTCGCGCTCTTCCTGGCGCAACTGCGCCGGGCCATGTTCCCTGACGAGTGGCGCGATCAGCTGCGCCGCATGGAGTCGCTGCCGCAGCTGATGGAGCAGGTGTTCCAGCAGGAGAACGCGCTCAAGGAGCTCGCGGCCGCGGTCGCGCACGCCAGCTACGTCATGTTCATCGGCCGCCAGGTCGGACTGCCGATCGCGCTCGAAGGCGCGTTGAAGCTCAAGGAGATCAGCTACCTGCACGCCGAGGGCTTCCCGGCCGGCGAGATGAAGCACGGTCCCATCGCGCTGATCGAGCAGGGCGGCCCGGTCGTCGCGCTCGCCACGTCCGGTCACGTGCGCGGCAAGGTCCTGTCGAACATGCAGGAGGTCAAGGCGCGCGGCGCGCTGGTGATCGCCGTCGCGACCGAGGGCGACACCGAGATCAAGGAGCACGCCGACCACGTCGTCTACGTGCCCGAGGTCCACGAGCTGCTGTACCCGATGCTGACCGTCGTGCCGCTGCAGCTGCTGTCGTACTTCATCGCCGTCGAGCTCGGCCGCGACGTCGACCAGCCGCGCAACCTGGCGAAGACGGTGACGGTCGAGTAGTCGAGCCCGAGCGCACAGGTCACGCGATGGCGGTCGTCGGCGTCGGGGTGGATGCGATCGAGATCGAGCGCGTCGCTGCCGCGTTGGAGCGGACGCCGACCTTGGTCGACCGGGTGTTCACGCCCGCCGAGCAGGCGTACTGCGGGACCCGCACCGGTCGCCGGCGCGCGGCCAGCTACGCGGGCCGGTTCGCCGCCAAGGAAGCCGTCGCCAAGGCGTTGGGGACCGGCGTCGCCGGGTTCACGTTCCGCGACGTCGAGATCGTCAACGGCGCCGACGGCGCCCCGACCGTCGTGCTGGGCGTCGCGGCGCAGCGCGTGGTCGACCGACTGGGGATCGCACGCGTCCACGTGTCACTGTCGCTGACCCGTTCGGTCGCGGTCGCCACCGCCGTCGCCGAGTCCTGAGCGTCGCAGCCGTGTGGGTGGCGGCTGGTGAGAGTGGGGTGGCGGCTGGTGCCGGTGGGGCGGGGTCGGGTGCGCGGTGGGGCGTGTGTGGCGGCTGATGCCGGCGGGGCGGGTCAGACGTCCCCGACGTCGCCCACATGTGTCCCGCCGTCGCGGACGGTCACCCCGTGCAGGTGGCACGCGACCTGACGGCCCTCGACGATCTGGATGGCCGGTTCCGGTCCCGGGCCGAACGCGACCGTCACGCCGCCACCGTCGGTCGTGACGTCGGTGATCGCAGAACCGACCGCGGTCGGCAGGTTCATGAGGTGCTCGTCGAGCCAGGCGGGCAGCGCCGTCGCGTCCGCGTCGGGGAAGCGGGCCAGCTCGCGGTCGATCTCGACCTTGTCGAGGTCGCCGCCGACCATGGCGAGTTCCTGCTCGAACGTGGCCTCGTCGACCCGTGTCCAGCGGTCCTCGAGCGCATCGACGAGGTCGCGGCCCTCCCAGCCGCACGCCTCGAATGCCTCGGGGCAGCGCGGGTGGAACCGGCAGCCCGCCGGTGGCGCCAGCGCGTCGGGAATCTCACCGCGGGGCAGGCGCTTGTCGCGGCCCCGGCGGGACGGGTCGGGCAACGGGACGGCGTTGAGCAGTGATCGCGTGTACGGGTGCTGTGGACTGTCGTAGACCTGCTCGCTGGCGCCCCACTCCACCAGCTGACCCAGGTAGAGGATGCCAATGCGGTCGCACAGGAAGCGGCCGCTCGCCAGGTCGTGGGTGATGTACAGATACGTGAGCCCCAGCTGCTCCTTGAGGTCGAACATCAGCTCGAGCACCTTCGCGCGCACGCTCATGTCGAGCGACGCGACCGGCTCGTCGGCGACGACCAGCTCGGGCTCGGTGATCAACGCGCGGGCGATGACGCACCGTTGCTTCTGTCCGCCCGACAGGTCGTCGGGGTAGACGTCGAGGTAGTGCTCGGCCGGTGCGAGCCCGCAGCGCTCCAGCATCTCGGTGACCCGCACACGTGTGTCCCGCCGGTTCGACGTCAGCCCGTGGATGCGTAGCGGGTGTCCGACGCCCTGCACGATCGTCATCGCAGGGTTCAAGGCGGACGCCGGATCCTGAAAGATCATGCCGAGGTGGCGTCGCAACGGCCGGAACTCCCGCTCGGACAGCTGCGCCAGGTCGCGGTCCTTCCACCGGATGTGGCCGGACGTGGCCTTGACCAGCCCCAGGATCGTCCGGCCCAGCGTGGTCTTGCCCGACCCGGACTCGCCGACCAGCCCGAAGATCTCGCCGCTGCGGATGTTGAAGGACACATCGTCGACGGCCCGCACCTGGGCCCGCTCACCCGACGCCAGCACCCCACCGCCGATGTCGAAGTACGTGCAGAGGTGCTCGACATCGAGTACGACGTCGCGGTCGCCGGCGCTGCGCGGCGCGGCGTCGGCGGTTGCGGTCATGCGTGCGCCTCCTCACGCGGGTACGCCGTCTCGTGCAGCAGGCACGCCGCCATCCATGTGTCTGCCCGGTCCCCGCCCGCCGGCTCGCTGGCGCTCGCCCTCTCCCCTCGATCCCCGCCCGCCGGCTCGCTGCCGCTCGCCCTCTCCCCTCGATCCCCGCCCGCCGGCTCGCTGACGCTCGCCCTCTCCCCTCGATCCCCGCCCGCCGGCTCGCTGC